>NZ_WVTE01000277.1:0-75862 GCF_009939605.1 Rhodococcus sp. YH1
GTGTACACGCCCGAGGACCTGCAGCAGGTCCAGGACGAGTTCAACGGCCGCCCCCGGCAGACGCTACGCTGGCGCACGCCAACCGAAGCGTTCACCGAGCTTGTCGCATCGGCCGCCTGAAACCGCCGTGATCGAACCCATGTGACATTCGGCCCCCCCTCACGTGCAGCAGTTGGGGTCGAGGACGAGACGCAGTGCCTGCAGGGCCTCGTTGCAGGCGCGATGGTGGACGTTCATGCCGCGGCGCGTGGACTGCACCATCCCGGCCTTGCGGAGCTGGCCGAGGTGGTGGCTGACGGTCGACTCCGTCAGGCCCACGGCCGACGCCAGGTCGCACGTGCAGACGTCGTCCTCCCGCGTGGTGAGCAGGATCGACATCAGCTGGATCCGGGTCGGGTCGGCGAGCGCCTTGAGCCGCAGCGCCACCTCGAGGGCGGCTGCCGCGCTCATCGGTGCGGCCGAGACCGGCGCGCAGCAGATGGGGGCGGAGACGTCGATGACCGGGAGCGCCTTGGGCATGTCCCCATCATCCACCCCTCTTGACATATGTCAAAAAGGGGGTGACAGTGGGCGTACTAATTCGATGTATGTCTCACAGGTGGAGGTCATCATGTCCCGCGTTCAGCTCGCCCTCAACGTCGACGATCTGCAGGAGGCCGTGACGTTCTACTCGAAGCTGTTCGGCACCGAGCCGGCGAAGGTGAAGCCCGGCTACGCGAACTTCGCGATTGCCGAGCCGCCGCTGAAGCTCGTCCTGATCGAGAACGCGGGCAAGGGCGGCTCGATCAACCACCTCGGGGTGGAGGTGGAGTCGAGCGAAAAGGTGCACTCCGAAATCGCCCGCCTCACGGACGAAGGGCTGTTCACCGACGAGGAGATCGGCACCACGTGCTGCTTCGCCACCCAGGACAAGGTGTGGGTCACCGGCCCGGCGGGGGAGAAGTGGGAGGTCTACACCGTCCTCGCCGACAGCGACACCTTCGGCACGAGCCCGAAGCTGCTCGACCAGGGCGAGAACTCGGAGGGAGTCTGCTGCGGCACCGCCGCCGAACAAGAACCGGCGACCGGCACCGAGAAGGCGCCCGCCGCGACGACGTGCTGCTGAGCGACACCCACGGGCCCGCTACGGACGCACGTCCGTAGCGGGCCCGATCCGTCGGAGACGGGTCGTCGGCACGTCCGTGCCGCCGCAATCCGGTGCCGGACACCCGGCCGGAGTCCTATCGTGAGGGGATGACTGCCGACGAGCGCAGTGGCGGGGCGACGGGTGGGCGTCCGGCCCGGCCGTCGGAGGAGCTCACACCGCTGCCGGATCTGGTGCACGGCCGTCCCCGCGCGGGGCCGGTGCGCCGGCGTCGGCCCGTGTATGTGGACCTGTTGCCGCCGTGCAACGCCCGCTGCCCCGCCGGGGAGAACATCCAGGCCTGGCTGGCGCACGCGAAGGCCGGCCGCTACGAGCAGGCCTGGCGGCAGTTGGTCGCCGACAATCCGTTCGCCGCCATCCACGGCCGGGTGTGCTACCACCCCTGCGAATCCGTCTGCAACCGCGCCACTCTGGACAGCGCCGTGTCCATCCATTCGGTGGAGCGGTTTCTCGGGGACCGGGCGCGCGAGCAGGGCTGGATGTTCGAGCCGCCGCCCGCCCGCAGCGGCAAGCGGGTACTGGTGATCGGTGCCGGACCGAGCGGGCTGTCCGCTGCCTGTCACCTCGCCCGCCGCGGCCACGACGTCGAGATCCGCGACGCCGGCTCCGAGCCCGGCGGGATGATGCGCTACGGCATCCCGAACTACCGGCTTCCGCGCGACGTGCTCGAGGCGGAACTGGAGCGGGTCGCGGCGCTGGGCGTGGAGCTGACCTGCAACCACCGGGTCGAGGACCTCGCGGCGGAACGCGCCGAGGGTGGTTTCGACGCGGTGTTCGTCGCGGTCGGCGCGCATCTGGCCAAAAGGGTCGATATCCCGGCCTGCGACGCGGGCACGATGATCGACGCGGTGTCGTTCCTGCGCGGTGTCGCCGCCGGGGAACCCCCGGCCGTCGGGCGGCACGTTGCCGTCTACGGCGGCGGCAACACGGCGATGGACGCGGCCCGGGTGGCCCGCCGGCTCGGGGCCGAGGACGCGGTCATCGTCTATCGCCGCACCCGCGAGCAGATGTCCGCCCACGAGGAGGAAGCCGAGGACGCCGAACGCGAAGGCGTACGGATCAACTGGCTGCGCACGGTCACCGCCTTCGACGGTCCCGAACTGCAGGTCGAGGTCATGGAACTCGACGAGTCCGGTCGTCCGCGGCCGACCGGACGTTTCGAGACCCTGGCCGCGGACACCCTGATCATGGCGATCGGCCAGGAGACCGAGTCGGCGTTCATGCGCACCCTGCCCGGAGTCGAGTTCGAGCGCGACGGCAGCGTACGGGTGGACGGGTCGCTGATGACCGGTTGCCCCGGGGTGTTCGCAGGCGGCGACATGGTGCCCGGCGAGCGCACCGTGACGGTGGGGGTGGGTCACGGGAAGAAGGCGGCACACCACATCGACGCCTGGCTGCGCCGAGTGCCCGACGAGCGGCCTGCCAAGCATCCGATCGCGACGTTCGACCAGCTGCACCTGTGGTACTTCGCCGACGCGGATCGGCGGGTGCAGCCCGAACTGCCTGTCGAGCAACGCGTTTCCGGGTTCGACGAGGTGGTCGGCGGGGTATCGGCCGAGGCGGCGACGTTCGAGGCGGGCCGGTGCCTGTCGTGCGGCAACTGCTTCGAGTGCGACGGCTGTCTCGGCGCGTGCCCGGAGGACGCGATCGTCAAGCTGGGTGCCGGCCACGGCTACCGGTACGACTACGACAAGTGCACCGGCTGCGCAGAGTGCTTCGAGCAGTGCCCGGTCCACGCCATCGAGATGTTTCCGGAGCCGACATGACGCGTGCCACGGTGGACGGTAACGAGGCGGCCGTGTCGGTTGCCTACCGGCTCAACGAAGTGTGCTGCATCTATCCGATCACCCCGTCGTCGGCGATGGCCGAGCTGGCCGACGAATGGTCCAGCCGGCACCGGCCGAACGTGTGGGGCACCGTGCCGAGTGTGGTGGAGATGCAGAGCGAGGGCGGCGCGGCGGGCGCGCTGCACGGCGCGCTGCAGGGCGGGGCACTGGCGACGACGTTCACCGCGTCGCAGGGGCTGCTGCTGATGATCCCGAACATGTACAAGATCGCCGGTGAGCTGACCTCGGCGGTCATGCACGTCGCCGCCCGGTCCCTGGCCGCGCAGGGACTGTCGATCTTCGGTGACCATTCGGACGTGATGGCGGCGCGCCAGACCGGGTTCGCGTTGCTCGCCTCGGCCTCGGTACAGGAGGCGCACGATCTGGCGCTGGTGGCGCAGGCCGCCACCCTGCGGACGCGGGTCCCGTTCGTGCACTTCTTCGACGGCTTCCGCACCTCGCATGAGCTCAACACCATCGAGACGCTGGCCGACGACGACCTGCGGGCCCTGGTGCCCGAGGAGCTGATCCGCGAGCACCGCGGACGCGCGTTGTCGCCGGAGCGGCCGTTCATCCGGGGCACCGCGCAGAACCCGGACACCTACTTCCAGGCGCGTGAGACGGTCAACCCGTTCTACGCCCGGGTTCCGGCGGTGGTGGACGAGTTGATGACGCGGTTGGGGGAGCGCACCGGCCGCGACATGCGCATCGTCGACTACACCGGGCACCCCGAGGCGGAACGGGTGCTGGTGCTGATGGGGTCCGGGGCGCACACCGCGGCCGAAACCGCCGCCGCGCTCACCGCCCGCGGTGAGCGGGTCGGGGTGGTGCAGGTGCGGCTGTATCGGCCCTTCCCCGCCGAGGCGCTGTCGGCGGCGCTGCCGGCGACGGTGCGCACGATCGGCGTGCTGGACCGCACCAAGGAACCGGGTTCGCTCGGCGAGCCGCTGTATCTCGACGTCGTCGCGGCCCTCGCCGAGGCACATGCCGACGGTGAGCGGGCCGTCATGCCCCGGGTCTGCGGCGGACGCTACGGCCTGTCGTCGAAGGAATTCACGCCCGGCATGGTCGCCGGCGTCTTCACCGAGCTCGCCCGCGAGCGGCCCCGGCGCCGGTTCACCGTCGGCATCGACGACGACGTGTCCGGCACCAGCATCACCTACGACCCGTCCTTCGACATCGAATCCTCCGACACCGTGCGGGCGATCTTCTACGGCCTGGGCTCCGACGGCACCGTCGGGGCCAACAAGAACACCATCAAGATCCTCGGCGACGAGGAGCACCTGCACGCGCAGGGCTACTTCGTCTACGACTCGAAGAAGTCCGGCTCGCAGACCGTCTCGCACCTGCGCTTCGGGCCGCGGCCCATCCGCGCACCGTATCTGGTGAGCCGCGCGGACCTCGTCGGCTGCCATCAGTTCCGATTCCTCGACAAGATCGACGTCCTGGGGCCGGCCGCGCCGGGAGCGACCCTCCTGCTGAACTGCAGACACCGGCCGGACGAGGTCTGGGACGCGCTGCCCCGCCGGGTCCAGGAACAGATCCTCGACAAACGGATCACGCTGTATGCGGTCGACGCGGGCCGGATCGCTCGTGAGGTCGGGCTCGCCGGGCGGATCAATGTCGTGCTGCAGACCTGCTTCTTCGCGATCTCGGATGTGCTGCCGCGCGAGCAGGCCGTCGCCCGGATCAAGAAGTCGGTGGAGAAGACCTACGGCAACCGCGGAGCCGACGTGCTGCG
Source organism: Rhodococcus sp. YH1 (assembly GCF_009939605.1). Lineage (NCBI taxonomy): Bacteria > Bacillati > Actinomycetota > Actinomycetes > Mycobacteriales > Nocardiaceae > Rhodococcus > Rhodococcus sp. YH1. Next base: position 4,712 of record NZ_WVTE01000277.1, read on the forward strand.
GCGCGAACTGGCCGCGGTGGACCGGGCATTGGAAGAGCTGCACCGGATCGATGTGCCCGACCGGGTGACCACCACGCGGGTGCCGGCGCCGATCGTGCCCGAGTACGCGCCCGAGTTCGTCCGCACCGTCACCGCGGAGATGATGGCCGGGCGCGGGGACGCCTTGCCGGTCAGCGCGTTTCCCGTGGACGGCACCTACCCGAGCGGCACCACCGCCTACGAGAAGCGCAACATTTCGGAACTGGTCGCGGTGTGGGACCCGGACACCTGCATCCAGTGCGGAAACTGCAGTTTCGTCTGTCCGCACAGCGTGATCCGTACCAAGTTCTACGACAAGTCCCACTTGGACGGTGCCCCGGAGCAGTTCGGCTCGGCGGCATTGGGCGCTGTGGGCCTGCCGGATGCCCGGTACACCCTGCAGGTCTACGCCGAGGACTGCACCGGATGCGGGCTGTGCGTCGAGGCCTGTCCTGCCGTGGCCCCCGGCGCGACGGTGACCAAGGCCATCAACCTCGCCCCCCGCGAACCGCGGGTGGCCCCCGAACGCGAGAACATCACCTTCTTCGAGACGCTGCCGACGGCCGACCGGGCCCGGGTGGACTTCGGCACCGTCCGCGGAACGCAGTTCCTCGAGCCGCTGTTCGAGTTTCCCGGCGCCTGCGCGGGCTGCGGGGAGACCCCGTACCTCAAGCTGCTCTCCCAGCTGTTCGGCGACCGGTTGATGATCGCGAACGCCACGGGCTGCTCGTCGATCTACGGCGGCAATCTGCCCACCACCCCCTGGACGACCAACGCGGACGGACGCGGCCCCGCCTGGTCCAATTCCCTGTTCGAGGACAACGCCGAATTCGGGCTCGGGTTCCGGCTGGCCGCCGACGAGCACACCCGGCTCGCCCGGCGGCGCCTGACCGAACTGCGCGAGGCGATCGGTGCCGACCTCGTCGACGACATCCTGACGGCGCCGCAACTGCGCGAGTCCGAGCTGCGCGCCCAGCGGGAGCGGGTGGCCGAACTCGAAACCCTGCTCGCAGAGCTGGATCCCGCCGTAACCGCCGACCTGCGCAGTGTGCTCGACCACCTGGTGCGGCGCAGCGTGTGGATCGTCGGCGGCGACGGCTGGGCCTACGACATCGGTGCCGGGGGCCTCGACCACGTCCTGGCCAGCGGCCGCAACGTCAACGTCCTCGTCCTCGACACCGAGGTGTATTCCAACACCGGGGGGCAGATGTCCAAGGCCACCCCGCTCGGGGCGCTCGCGAAGTTCGCCGCCGGCGGCAAGACGGTCCCGATGAAGGATCTCGCGTTGCAGGCCATCGCCTACGGCAACGTCTACGTCGCCCGGGTCGCGATGGGCGCCGATCCGCAACACACGTTGCAGGCGATGCGGGAAGCCGAAGCCTACGAGGGGCCCTCGCTCGTGATCGCCTACAGTCAGTGCATCGCGCACGGCATCGACATGCGTCACGGGATGGACCAGCAGTACCGCGCGGTGGCCAGCGGGCACTGGCCGCTGATCCGCTACGACCCGGTGTTGCGGGCGGCCGGGCAGAATCCGTTCCTGCTCGATTCGCACCGGCCGAGGATTCCGCTCGAGGACTACCGCAGCCGCGAACTGCGGTACCGCGCGCTCGCCAACACCGATCCGGCGGAATACGACCGGCTCCTCGGCCTCTCCGAGGAGGCGATCGCTCAGCGCTGGGACCGGTACGAGGACATGGCGTCGCAAGGGTCGCACCACTTCACCGCCGACGCCCGCAAGGACCGCTGATGGACCTGTCGACGCGGTATCTGGGCCTGGCCCTGCCGAACCCACTGGTGGCGGCGGCATCCCCGCTGTCCCGCACGGTCGACGGTGTCCGGCGGCTCGCCGGGGCAGGCGTCGGTGCGGTGGTGCTCTATTCGCTGTTCGAAGAGCAGCTGCTGCGCGAAGCGGAGCGCAATGCGGCACTGACCGAGCACGGTTCGCAGAGCTACGCCGAGTCCCTGTCGTACTTTCCGGAGGAAGCCGTCGAGGACCACGGACCGCGCCGCTACCTGAGTCTGCTCGAACGCGCCGCGCAGGCGGTCACCGTCCCGGTGATCGGCAGCCTGAACGGCGTCACCCCGGGCGGGTGGGCGGGCTACGCCCGGTCGATGCAGGACGCCGGTGCGGCCGCGATCGAGCTGAACATCTACTACCTGCCCGGTGATCCGCACATCAGCGGCCGGGACGTCGAACAACGGCACCTCGACGTCCTGGCCCGGGTCGCGGACGCCGTCACCGTGCCGGTGGCGGTCAAGGTGAGCCCCCAGTTCAGTTCGATCGGCGAGATGGCGCTTCGCCTCGACGAGGCGGGGGCCGACGGGCTGGTGCTGTTCAACCGGTTCCTGCAGCCCGACATCGATCCCGAAACCCTCACCGTGGTGCCTGCCGTGACCCTCTCGACCCCCGCGGAAACCCGGCTGCCGCAGACCTGGATCGCGTTGCTGCGTGGACGGGTGCGTGCCGACCTGGCCGCGACCACCGGCGTCGAGGACGCCACCGACGTGATCAAGTACCTGCTCGCCGGCGCGGACGTCGTGCAGTCCGCCTCGGCGTTGCTGCGCCACGGTCCCGAGTACGCCGCCGTCCTGCTCGACGGCGTGCGCGAGTGGATGCGCCGCAAGGGGTATCGCAGCGTCGACGAGTTCCGGGGGATGCTCGCCGTGCCGCCCGGCGCGGACGGGACCGGCCGCGGACGGGGCGACTACGTGAGCGCGCTCCGCGAGGCCGACCACCGCGCCTACGGCATCCCGTGAGCCGAGGTGGCCGAGTTCATACGCGGTGTGGTCCCGGCGAACCGGGGCCGGCGCCCGGTGCGCCGAGTGCGCCACCCGGGGGCAATTCCACCGCGACGATCCCCGCCCGCTGGGCGTGGTGGACGAATTCGGCGCCCGGACCGAAGAACAACCGGGGGCGTACGGCGTCGAGGCCGATCGGCCACAGCGTGCCGTAGTGGATCGGCACCGCCAGGCCCGCTGCCACCAGGCGCGCGACGACCGCGGCCCGGGACGGGTCGAGGTGGCCGTTGCCGAGGGTCGGACCCCAGCCCCCGACGGGTAGCAACGCGAGGTCCACCGGGCCGACGTGGTCGGCGAGGTCCGGGTACAGGTCGGTGTCGCCGGCGAAGTAGGTCCGCCGGTCCCCCTCGACGACGTACCCGATCGCCGGGGCGAGTTCCGGGCCGCGTCGCCAGCGCCGCCCGTCGTGTCGGGCGGGCACGGCGCGGACGGTGAGCGTGCCGATCCGTGTCTCGTCGCCGGGCCGCAGCGGCACCAGGCGGTCGGCGAATCGGCGCAGCGCGGGCAGGCCGTCGATCGCCCGCCACGGGGCCACGATCGGAACGTCCGGGTCGAGCAGCCGCAGCGACGGCAGGTGGGTGTGGTCGGCGTGCAGGTGTGAGAGCAGGACGGCGTCCGGGTTGCGCACGTGCGGCCCGATCGGGGTGGGCCCCCGGCGGCGGCGCAGATGCGCGACGCGGTCGGTCAGCACCGGATCGGTCAGGACGACCGTCCCGCGGTCCATGATCAGCGCGCTGGCATGTCCGAGCCAGCGCACACCGGATGTGGCGGCATCCGGACCCGGTGGCGTGCTCACGACCCTTACGATTCCAGACGAGGGAAGGGGCCGCGATGCGCACGGTGGGCGGCATGGTGCGGGTGCTCGTCGAGTTCCTGGTGCTGTGGGGGTCGTCGGCGCTCGCGCTCATCGTGCTCGACCGCATCCTCGACGGCATCACCCTGGACCCGTCGGGCTTCACTCCGCTACCGACGCTGCCGGCCGCGCTGGTGCTCGCGTTGGTGTTCGGCCTCCTGAACGCGGCGCTGTGGCCGGTGATGATGCGGTTGATGTCGTGGATCGGTCCGGTGCTGCTGTTCGTCGGGGTGTTCGTGGCGGGCGGTGTGATCATGGTGTTGACGCTCTACCTGGTACCGGTCGCGTCGGTGGACCAGCGCCGGGATGCGTTCTACCTCGCGGCGCTGCTCTCGCTGTTCACCTCAGTCGTCTCGGGCGCCATCGCGTCCCGTTCCGATACCGCGTACCGGCTGATGCAGGTGCGCCGACAGCGGTTCCGGTTGCGTCGCAACACCGCACTCGTGGACGCGTCCCCGGGGCTGCTGTGCATCCAGATCGACGGCCTCGGCTACGACGTGCTGCGTCGCGCGATCGCCGACGGTGTGACCCCCGCGCTGGCGAAGTTGGTGCGCGAGACCCACCGGCTGATGCCGTGGCACACCGACTGGAGCAGTCAGACGGGTGCGACCCAGCTGGGCGTGCTGCACGGCTCCAACCACAACGTGCCGGCGTTCCGCTGGTACGACAAGACCACCGAGCACGTCTCGGTGTTCAGCAACCCGGTCGACAACGAGCAACGCGAACTCGAACGCACCCACATCCCCGGCCTGCTGGCGCACGACGGTACGAGCCGCGGCAACCTGTTCACCGGCGGCGCGCACGACAACGTGCTCGTCGTCAGCCGCATGCGCGGTGCCCGCCTCGGCGGCGGTGCCGGCTACAGCGACTACTTCGCCGACCCGGCGAGCGCGCTGCGCACGTTCATCCGGATGCTCGCGGAACTGCAACGGGAACTACGCCAGTCGCTGCGGCAGAAGCGGAAGGACATCCAGCCGCGGGTGCCGCGGGGCGGGCTCTATCCGTTCGTGCGGGCGTTCGCGACCGTGCTCGCCACCGATGTCGCCGTCGCGGCGGTGGTCGGCGATCTGATCAAGGGGCGCAGCGTCGTCTACGTCGACCTGATCGGCTACGACGAGGTGTCGCACCACTCCGGCATCTCCCGGCCCGAGACCCTCGCGGTGCTGACCAAACTCGACGACGTCGTCGAGATGCTGCTCGCCGTGGTGGCGCAGGCCGATCGGCCCTACCGTGTCGTCGTGCTGTCCGACCACGGGCAGAGTCAGGGCGCGACCTTTCTGCAACGCTACGGGGAAACCTTGGGGCAGTTGGTCATCCGGCTGGCCACCCCGCGTGAACCGGCGAAGCGCCACTGGTACGAGCGCGAATCCGACGTCTCCGCCCAGCCCGGGTCGGAGGGGCGCGCCTACGCCGCGGCCAGCGTGCACTCGCCGGCCGCCGCCGAGGAGGCGCACGCCTGCGCGGGTGAGCCGATCGTGCTCGGCTCGGGCAACCTCGGCCTGGTCTACTTCCCGCACCTGCCCGGACGCGCCGACGTCCACGCCATCGAGGCCGCCCACCTCGGTCTGCTCACCGGGCTGCGCGAGCATCCCGGGATCGGCTTCCTGCTCGTGGCCGCTCCCGGGGGGTCCGTGGTGCTCGGGCCCCACGGCGAGGTCGACGTGACCACGGGGAAGGTCACCGGCCGGAACCCGCTGGCGGTGATGGGCCCCGACGCGCTGGCGAAGGTGCGTCGCACCGACACCTTCGACAACGTTGCCGACATCATGGTCGGCGGCACGTACTGGCCCGACACCGACGAGGTCGCGGCGTTCGAGGAGCAGGTCGGCTCGCACGGCGGCATGGGCGGACCGCAGAGCACTCCGTTTCTCGTCTACCCCGCCGATCTGCCCGCCCCGCCCGAACCGCTGCACGGCGCCGAAACCGTGCACACGGTGCTCGTCGGCTGGCGGGATTTTTCGACGGGACCGCGCCCAGCGGTGACGAAGCAGGACGCGACGACCGGTGCGGATGACCCGGGACGCCCGGCATCCCGGGGCTGACCGCGGGACAGACCGGCCGAGGAGGGGTGGAGCCGGCCGACCGCTTCGAGGCCGAGGGATCTCGGCGCGGCGTGGGAGGACCTCGAGGTCGGGGTCGAACACCTCACCCGATGGGAAGCGGATTGCGCTGGTCACCGACCGGATGATCACCGTCATCTCGTTCCCGGGTGCCGGGGCAGTGGCCGGACATACACTCGAGGCAGTCCTATCCGGCGGAGCACACCGGGACTGCGTGATTCGAGACGAGCATGACCGAGGCGGGTGCGATTCCCCTCACCGCGGAGCGGTGGAGCGGCTCGTCGCCGAGTTCGACGGCCGTCCCCACCTGCATCGAGTGGAGGCGGTCGTGGCGCCGGCGTCGAGGACTTGCGGGGGTTCCGGTGCCGGACCTGCCCCGAGCTGGTCGAACGATTCGCCCGGCGGCGCCTGCTCGATCCGGTCGAGTCCGGGCAGTGTGCGGTGCCGTAGCAGCGGCGTCGACGCCGCTGTGGCGGTCGAGGAGGTGCACATCATGGAGTCGTTCTGGGATTTCCTGTGGTACACGATCGTCGTGTTCGTGTTCGCGGCGTATCTGATCGTGCTGTTCCAGATCCTGATCGATCTGTTCCGGGACCACACCGTCTCCGGCGTGGCCAAGGCCTTCTGGGTGGTGGTGCTGATCGTGGTCCCGTTCTTCAGCGCCTTGATCTACCTCGTGGTGCGCGGCCAGGGGATGGCCATCCGGGCCGGGCAGGCGCAGCTCGCGGCCAGGCAGACCACCGACGAGTACATCCGGCAGGTGACGGCCGGCAGATCTCCGGCCGGGCAGATCGCCGACGCGAAGGCCCTGCTCGACTCGGGTGCGATCACCCCCGCGGAGTTCGCGCAGCTCGAGGCCAAGGCGGTGGGGCAGAATACCGCCGGGCAGGGCACCACCGGGCGCAACAGCATGCCCCGTCGCTGACGAGCGACTGCACGAGGTGCCGGTGCGGGGACCGCCTGCGCCGGCCGTGACCTCGGGCCGAAGTAGACGTGCGGGGTGAAGGTGATGGAGACCGGACCGTCCCGGACCGTTCGCCTGTGGCGTCGGGCCCCGTGGAGCCGCAGTCCCTTGACGCGCCGGTACGACCGGATCGAATGGGTCGATGTGACCGGCGCTCCGGTCGCCCCTCCGCGGAGCGGGGCGGACAGTGCCGCCACCGCCGTCGTCGCGGCCCTGACGGTGTGGACGGTGACGGCGGCGGCAGGCGCGGGGCTGTACGGGCTGCACCGGTGAGCTGAGCATCGCCGAGGGGCGGCCTGGGACAGCGAGTGGCGCGGGCTGGGCACGACGCCGGGACGGCCGGCCTGAGCGGCAGGTATGCGGCCGTGTGCGGACGCCCTCGAACGCCGCGCTCAGGGGGCGATGCGAGCGTTCGGGAGATTATCGATTCTGCTCGGCGTTCCTGATGTCGATGGCGAGTTGGTCGGCGGCCATGTCGGTGGCTTTGGAGACGATCCGGTTGGCGGCTTTGATGTTTGCGACGATCTGATCGGCGAGGTTGGTTTCGTACACCACGATCACGCCGGCCTGGCCCTCGTCGAGGGTCTCACCGAGTTCTTTGACGTCGCTGCGTTTCATCCGGTCGCTGGCGTGCCCCACCACGGCCCCGAGGGCCGTCCCGCCGGCGGCGGCGCCGACGAGACCGATGCCCACGGGCGGGAACAGCGCCGCCACCACACCCACCGCCAGTCCCCAGCCGAGGCCGACCGCTGCCCCGTGGCGGGTGGGTTGTTCGTGCTTCTTGACGATGTGGACCTTCCCGTTCTCGTCCTTGGCGATGACGGACGCGTCGAAGTCGTGGGAGGTGCGAATCTCGCGGTACAGCTGCTCGAGTGCCTCGTAGTCCGCTACGGCGTCCTCGACGCTGTCGTATGCCGCAGCGCTTACGTACAGGATGTCGTGCTCGTGCTTGCTCATGTGCAAACCTCCGAAATCTGATCGACCTGCAGGGGCTGACCGACGGACGTCAGCGCCTGACGGCTGTCGCGTTGCCGAGGGCGAAGCTCGGCCCGACGGCAGGATTCGTCCTAGTAGTCGGCTCGCGGATTCCAGGTCGACACCGCCCAGATGACCACCACGTCCAAGGCGATGATCAGGATCGACCACCACGGGTAGTACGGCAGCCACAGGAAGTTCGCCAGGATCGACAGTGCCGCGACGACGATCGCCGCTACCCGCGCCCACGTTGCGCCGGTGATCAAGGCGATGCCCACGACCACCAACACCACTCCGAGGACGATGTGGATCCACCCCCACGCGGTGAAGTCGAACTTGAACGTGTACTCCGGGCCCTGGACGAACAACTCGTCCTCGGCCACCGCGGCGATGCCCTGGAGCAACTGGACGATGCCGACGGTGGCCATGATGACCGCCGCCCCCACCGACGTGCCCGCCGCGATGCCCTGCTTGACGCTGATGCTTCCCGGGTCGTGACGTACATCCTCGGACATGGCGGTCCCCTTCACAGGTTGGATGAGACATCAGCAGTATGCGCCGATCCCGCATCCGCCTCGGGGAAAGTGCTGATCTTCCTCACCGTCCGGGGTGAACGGTGCGTGGTCCGGGAAACGGTCTCACGTGCTTTCGCTCGGTTGCACGAGGTGCCTTCCCCGGGCGGACACCGCGCCGAAGGTGGGCACACAGGGCCACCGTCAACGACGAACCCGGTTCCTGCCCCCGTACACGACCCGCCGTGCAGAGGATAGGGCCTCGGGCGGAGTCGGTTCGAGCGTTTCGAAACAGTGGGAGAGGCTCTGCGACGGCCGTTATCGACAGCGAGGAGCCTGGCCCGATCGACCATCTCGTCATCGAGTGGCCCGCCGCCGGCCCGTGCCCACCGCCGCAGGCGTTCGACATGACCCGGGCCGGCCGACGATCCGAACAGACCCCACCGGCCTCGTGCAGAGGGGCCTGATTCCGCCGCGGGTGCGCAGATCGAAGTGGTATCGAAACGTGTTCCTACCCGTCCTGTTCTGCGGGACAATACTTCTCATGGACGACAGCGAAGTGCACGCCATCGACGTCGTCCGAATCCGACTCGGCCAGCGCTACCCCGACCTCGACCCCGAGGTGGTGGGGGGCCTGATCGAGGCCACGCTCGGCCGGCTCGACGGATGCCGCATCCGAGACTGCGTCCCCCTGCTGGTCGAACGGGCCGCCACGCGCACACTCGACGCGACGTACCACCGTGCACCGGAGTCTCGAGAATCGATGCGCACCCCCGAACCGCCCGCGGTGACCGAGACCGGCGAGGTGCGGACCGCGAGCAGCGTCCGGGTGCGGTGGGCCGTTCTCGTGCGCCGCTCACCACGCCAGTCGTAGACGGTGACAAGAGACGGCGAGGCCCGGGTCGGAACCGGAGTCGACGGTCGTCCACCACATCCGGGCGGGCGGGATGCTCGGCACGCAGCCAGGGTGTCGGCGACACACCCATGCCCGAAACCAGAGTCACGTCCTGAAACGGTTGGGAATCCGATACGAATCAACGACGGGGGCTCAGGGGCTGGGGTCCATCGCCAGCCCGGCGACGGCGGCCTTGGCGGTGCGCCCGACCCCGATCAGCGTGGCCGAGCCGGGGCCGGTCCAGTCCCCGTAGCCGAGCAGATGCAGCCGGGGTTCCTTCAACGCCTGGGTGCCCGCCACAGCGATCGAACCGTCCGGCCCACGCAGGTGCAACGGCCGCAGAGGCGTCAGGGCGGGCCGAAAACCGGTGGCCCACACGATCACCTCCGCGTGCCGGCTCTCGCCGGTGTCGTCCCAGAAGACGCCGTCACGGGTCAGTCGGTCGAACATCGGCAGCGGATCCAGGGCGCCGCGGTCCCGGGCCGCGAGGACCTCCGGGACCATCACGATGTCACCGAGGTCGGTGATGCCGCCCGGATCGGGGCGTCCGGCCGCCAGCGCCAGCGCGCGCCGCGAGGCCATCTCGAACAGCACGCGTCCGTCGACGTCGTCCGGCAGGAACCGCGGCGGCCGGGGGGTCACCCAGGTGGTGCCGGTGACCTCCGAGATCTCGGCGACCAGCTGGGCCCCGGAGTTGCCGCCGCCGACCACCACCACCGTCTTACCGGCGAAGTCATCCGGGGTGCGGTACTGCACGGTGTGCAACTGTCTGCCCGCGAAGCTGCGGGCTCCGGGATAGACGGGCCAGAACGGCTGCTGCCAGGTGCCGGTGGCACTGATCACCCGCCGCGCCCGCCACACCTGCTCCGCGGTGTCCACCCGCAGCCGCTCCCGGTCGTCGTCACGGGTGACCGCCCGCACCCGCACCGGCCGCCGCACCGGCAGGCCGTAGCGACGCTCGTACGCGGTCAGATACTCGATCACATGCCGAGCCGGTGGGAACCCGTCCCGCCACGGCGGCATCGGCCATCCCGGCAGCGACGCGTACTCCGCGGGGGAGAACAGCCGCAGCGACGGCCAGGTGTGCGGCCACGCCCCGCCCGGCGCGGGCCGGTCGTCGAGGATGACGAACTCGTGCCCGGCCCGGCGCAGGTAGTACCCGGCGGCCAGGCCGGCCTGCCCGCCCCCGATCACCACGACGTCCACCTCGATCGCGCTCATCGTCTCCCTCGTCACCCGTGGCCCGTCGTCGTGCGCAGAGCTACCGGTGTCAGCCGCCAGGGTGTTCGGGGGCGTCGAGCAGGCTCGCCGCGGCGATCAGGGCGGCTTTGACGATCAGTCGTTCGGGGATCTCCTCGAACGTGACCGGTCCGAGTGCGACGGTCCGGCACGGGGAGTCGCCGCACACCGAGCAGCAGCGGCTGCTGCCGACGTCGGCGTCGAGCCAGTCCTCGAGCGGACGGCCGGCGATCCAGATGCGGTTGGATTCGGCCGGGTTCGCGGCGAAGGCGGCGTCGTCGAGTTCGCGGACCTCGAGTTGCGGTGCGATGCCGAGCGGGCGCAGGACCTGCTCGAGCGTGCCGACCGCGTGCTGGACCTGCTCACCGGTGCCGGCGCAGCGGCGGCACGTCTGGCCCTGGCTGACCAGGCGTTGCCAGACGATGGGCAGTGCCGTCATCGCGCACCCCTTCTCGGTTCGCGGGGAAGGTGGGAGTCGCCCCGGGCTCCAGTGTGGCCGACCCGGCCGGGCCGCAGGGCGTGTCCCGACGGATCCGGCCGGGGCCCGCCCTGCGGTCGGGTCAGCTGCGGACGGCGCCGGGGACGAGTTCGGCGATCAGTGCCTCGACCCGCGTCTTGATCTCGTCGCGGATGGGGCGGACCGACTCGACGCCCTTGCCGGCCGGGTCCTCGAGCACCCAGTCGCGGTAGCTCTTGCCGGGGAAGACCGGGCAGGTGTCGCCGCAGCCCATGGTGATCACCACGTCGGAGGCTTCGACGGCGTCGGTGGTGAGGATCTTCGGGGATTGGGTGGAGATGTCGATGCCGAGCTCGGCCATGGCCTCGACGGCGGCGGGGTTGACCTGATCGGCGGGGGCGCTGCCGGCGGAACGGACCTCGACGGCGTCGCCGGCGAGGGCGGTGAGGAATCCGGCGGCCATCTGGGAGCGGCCGGCGTTGTGCACGCACACGAACAGCACGGACGGCTTGGTGGTCATCGAGGGAACCTTTCGGGTGTCAGACGGTGGGAACGGCGGTGAGGTCGGCGAGCAGAGCGCGGACCCGGGCGTCGAGGTCGTCACGGAGGGTGCGGACCACCTCGAGGGATTGCCCGTCCGGGTCGGGGACGGTCCAGTCGAGGTAGCGCTTGCCTGGGTAGACGGCGCAGGCGTCGCCGCAGCCCATGGTCACGACCACGTCCGCGGCGGCGACGACGTCGTCGGTGAGCGGCTTGGGGAACTCGGCGCCGAGATCGAGTCCGAGTTCGGCCATGGCCTCGACCACGACCGGGTTGATCGCCGCGATCGGCGCGGAGCCGGCGGAGCGGACGTGGACGTGGCCACCGGCACGGTGGTCGAGCAGGGCGGCGGCCATCTGGGAGCGGCCGGCGTTGTGCACACAGACGAACAGCACCTCCGGAACGTCCTTGGCGACGGCGCCTTCGGCCTGGGCCAGCGCGGTCAGGCGTTCGGCGGCGAACCGCGGGGCAAGCGCGGTCAGGTGGGTGCAGACGGTGGCGGTGCGGCGCAGTGCCGCATAGGACTCGAACACCACCCGTTCGACGGTCTGCGGGGAGAAGATTCCGTCGTACTTGTCGGCGAGGTGCTCGGCGGCACGCTGGAGTACTGCCTGCGGCATGAGCAGTTCGGGCTGGTGGCGGTCGGACATGCCGTCTCCCTGGCTCTCGGGCTTCACGAAGCAGCGGGGGTGGCGGAGGGGGTGAAACGCTTGCGCAGGGCGAGCGAGACGTAGACGAGGCCGACGAGCACGGGCACCTCGATGAGCGGCCCGACGACGCCCGCGAGGGCCTGCCCGGAGGTGACGCCGAAGGTGGCGATGGCCACGGCGATGGCGAGTTCGAAGTTGTTGCCGGCCGCGGTGAACGCGAGGGTGGTGGTGCGCTCGTAGCCCAGACCCATCGCGGCGCCCAGGAGATAGCCGCCGCCCCACATGATCGCGAAGTACGCCAGCAGCGGCAGGGCGATGCGGGCGACGTCCCACGGGTGGGAGGTGATCTGCTCGCCCTGCAGCGCGAAGAGCATCACGATGGTGAACAGCAGCCCGTACAGGGCCCACGGCCCGATCCTGGGCAGGAACTTCTGCTCGTACCAGGTGCGGCCCTTGGCCTTCTCGCCGAAGTGCCGGGTGAGGAAACCGGCGAGCAGCGGGATGCCGAGGAAGATGAGCACCGACTTGGCGATCTGCCAGGGCGAGACGTCGAGGGTGGTCTGTTCGAGTCCGAGCCAGCCCGGCAGCACCGAGAGATAGAACCAGCCGAGGCCGGCAAACATGATCACCTGGAAGACGGAGTTCAGCGCGACCAGCACGGCGGCGGCTTCGCGGTCGCCGCAGGCGAGGTCGTTCCAGATGATGACCATGGCGATGCAGCGGGCCAGACCGACGATGATCAGTCCGGTGCGGTACTCGGGCAGGTCGGGCAGCATCAGCCAGGCCAGGGCGAACATCAACGCCGGCCCGACGATCCAGTTCAGGACCAGCGAGCCGATCAGCATCCGCCGGTCGCCGGTGACGGTGTCGAGCCGGTCGTAGCGCACCTTGGCCAGCACCGGGTACATCATGATCAGCAGGCCGAGGGCGATCGGCAGCGAGATGCCGTCGATCTCGACGGCGGAGATGATGTCGCCGAGGCCCGGGATCAGGCGGCCGAGCAACAGGCCGGCGACCATGGCGACGCCGATCCACACCGGCAGGAACCGGTCGAGTGTGGACAGCTTGCCGACCACGGCCGGGTGGTCGCTGGTGGTGGTCACGAGGCGACCTCCTCGAGGGTGACGGCGGGCGTGCAGGACGAGTTCGCGACGATCCCGGATTCGACGGACAGCACCGCGGACAGCTGGGCCAGAGCGGAGGGGACGACCCGGTAGTGCACCCAGGTGCCGCGACGTTCGCAGTCGAGGAGGCCGGCCTCCCGCAGCACCTTCAGATGGTGCGAGATGGTCGGTTGCGACAGGTCGAAGGACGGTGAGATGTCGCACACGCAGCACTCGCCGCCCTCGTGGCTGGCGATCAGGCTCAGCATCCGCAGGCGCACCGGATCGCCCAGGGCCTTGAACATGCGAGCCAGGTCACCGGCCCAATCGGAGGTGAGCGGCTCGCGGCTGAGCGGCGGGCAGCAGGGCTCGTCCCCGCGCGGCGGTTGATTCGGCATGCGTCTATATTGACGGTTGTCGAAACACGGCGTCAAACGGACAGCCGGCCCGGTCGGAAGGAAACCCTCACGTGCGTACACCCTCGGTGCTGTTCGTCTGCGTGAAGAACGGCGGCAAGTCCCAGATGGCCGCCGCGCTGATGCGCAAGGCCGCCGGCGGCCGCATCGCCGTGCACTCCGCCGGAACGGCACCGGGTCCGGCGCTCAACGCCCTCTCGGTGCAGGCGCTCGAGGAGGTCGGCGCACCGGTGGACGGCGAGTACCCCAAGCCGATCGATCCGCAGCTGCTGCGGGAGGTCGACCTCGTCGTCACCCTCGGCCGCGACGCCCGCGTCGACGCGGCGTACGTGGAGAACTGGGACACCGACGAGCCGTCCGAGCGCGGCATCGACGGCATCGAACGGATGCGCCTCGTGCGCGACGACATCGCCGCCCGCGTCGACGCGCTCGCCGCCCACCTGCTCGACTCCGCCTCCCCCACCCGCTGATCCGACCGATCCAGGAGAAACTCATGAGCACCATCGCAGTCTTCGAGCCGGCCCTGTGCTGCAACACCGGCGTGTGCGGCGACGACGTGGACCGGAACCTCGTCACCTTCACGGCCGACATGCAGTGGCTGAAGGATCAGGGTGCCGCCATCACCCGGCACAACCTCGCCAACGATCCGCTGGCCTTCGCGCACAATCCCGCCGTCAAGCGCTTCCTCGAGGTCGCCGGCTCCGCCGGTCTGCCGCTCGTGCTCGTCGACGACGTCACCGTGCTCACCGGCCGCTACCCCGATCGGACCCAGCTCGCCGGGTGGGCGGGACTCGACGCCGCGCAGGCGCCCGTCGGCGCGACGATGCTGAATCTCGCGGACGATGCCTGCTGCACACCCGGCGACTCCACCTGCTGCTGAGCTGTCGAGGACGAGGAGATCACCGGATGACCACCCCCACGTTCCTGACCGACCCGCCGCGGTTCGTGTTCTTCACCGGCAAGGGCGGCGTCGGCAAGACCTCCATCGCCTGTGCGAGCGCGCTGAGCCTCGCCCGCGCCGGGAAGAAGGTGCTGCTGGTCTCGACGGACCCCGCCTCGAACGTCGGCCAGGTCTTCGGCCTGGCGATCGGCAACGCCCTCACCGCAATTCCCGCGGTGCCGGGCCTGTCGGCGCTCGAGATCGATCCCGAGCAGGCCGCCGACGCCTACCGCGAACGCATCGTCGGACCGGTGCGGGGTTTGCTGCCCGACGCGGAGATCGCCTCGATCACCGAGCAGCTCTCCGGTTCGTGCACCACCGAGGTCGCGTCCTTCGACGAGTTCACCTCCCTGCTGACCGACACCGACGGCGAGATCGCCTCGTTCGACCACGTGCTGTTCGACACCGCCCCCACCGGACACACCATCCGGCTGCTACAGCTGCCCGGGAACTGGACCGAGTTCCTCGAGGCGGGCAAGGGTGACGCGTCGTGCCTCGGACCGCTCGCCGGGCTCGACAAGCAGAAAGCCATGTACGCCGCCGCGGTCGACGCACTGGCGGACCCGCAGCGCACCCGGCTCGTGCTCGTCGCCCGCGCCACTCGCTCCGCCCTCGCCGAGATCGACCGCACGCACGGCGAACTCGCCACCCTCGGGCTGAGCCGCCAGCACGTCGTCGTCAACGGCGTCCTGCCGGCGCCGTCCGGCGACACGGACCCCCTCGCCCTCGCGATCCACCGTCGCGAACAGGCCGCATTGGCGGGCATGCCGGCGGCGCTGAAACCGTTGCCACTGGACCTGATCGAGCTCAAGGCCGCGAACATGATCGGTCTCGATGCCCTCGGGACGCTGTTCGAGACGGCCGACGGCGGCACGGACCTCCCGCCGGAGACCGGCGCGGTGCCGGAGGTCGCGGATGCACCGCTGCGCGCCCTGATCGACGAGATCGAGCGGGACCACGGTCTCGTGATGTGCATGGGCAAGGGCGGGGTCGGGAAGACCACGGTCGCCGCGGCCGTCGCCGTGGCCCTGGCCGAACGCGGGCACGAGGTCCACCTGACCACCACCGACCCCGCCGCACACCTGACCGAGACCCTGCACGGCGACGTCGAACACCTCCACGTCTCGCGCATCGATCCCGCCGAGGCCACTCGCGCCTACCGCGAGCGGGTGATGGCCACCAAGGGTGCGCACCTCGACGAGCAGGGCCGGGCGACCCTCGCCGAGGATCTGCGCTCCCCGTGCACCGAGGAAGTGGCTGTCTTCCAAGCCTTCTCGCGAGTGATCCAGGAGTCCCGGCGCAAGTTCGTCGTCGTCGACACCGCGCCCACCGGCCACACCCTGCTGCTGCTCGACGCCACCGGGTCCTACCACCGCGACGTCACCCGGCAGCTGGGCCCCGGCCTGCACGCCGTCACCCCGATGATGCGCCTGCAGGACCCGGCTTCGACCAAGGTCCTGTTGATCACCCTCGCCGAGACCACCCCCGTGCTCGAGGCCGCCGGGCTCCAGGCCGACCTCGAACGTGCCGGTATTCACCCCTGGGCGTGGGTGATCGACAACTCCGTGGCCGCCGCCGCGCCCACCGCGCCGCTGCTGCGCCGCCGCGCCGCCGCCGAGCTCGAACAGATCGACAAGATCCGTACCGAACTCGCCGATCGCTACGCGGTCGTGCCGCTGCTCGAGACCGAACCGGTCGGGGTGCCGGCGCTCAGGGCGCTCGGCGAAGTGTCCGCCCCGGTCGCCGTGCGGTAGCGCCCGGTTCCGACATGCGCGATCCCGCCCCGGCATCCGGGGCGGGATCGATGCGTGCGGCCGTGATCAGGCGCCGGCGGCCTCGAGGCCGGTGGTGATGTCGGCGAGGATGTCGTCGATGCCTTCGATGCCCACGGCGAGGCGGACCTGGCCGGGGGTGACGCCGGCGGCGAGTTGCTCGGTGGCGGTGAGCTGGGAGTGGGTGGTGGAGGCGGGGTGGATGACCAGCGAGCGGACGTCGCCGATGTTGGCGACGTGGCTGTGCAGGGTCAGTGCGTCGACGAACTTCTTGCCGGCGTCGACGCCGCCGGCGAGTTCGAAGGTGACGATGGCGCCGGTGCCGCGGGGGGCGAGCTGCCGGCCGCGCCGGTACCAGGGGGAGGAGGGCAGGCCGGCGTAGGACACCGCGGTGACCTCGGGGCGGGTGGTGAGGAACTCGGCGACGCGGGCGGCGTTGGCGACGTGCCGTTCCATGCGCAGCGACAGGGTTTCCAGGCCCTGGGCGATGAGGAAGGCGTTGAACGGGGAGACCGCGGCGCCGAGGTCGCGCAGCAGTTGCACGCGGGCCTTGAGGGCGTAGGCGGGGGCGCCGAGGTCGGCGTAGACCACGCCGTGGTAGCTGGGGTCGGGGGTGACGAACTGGGGGTGCCGCGCGGTGCCGTCGGGGCCGGTGGCGGTCCAGTCGAAGGTGCCGCCGTCGACGAGGACGCCGGCGATGGCGGTGCCGTGGCCGCCGAGGTATTTGGTGGCCGAGTGCACGACGATGTCGGCGCCGTGCTCGAGGGGGCGGATCAGGTAGGGGGTGGCGACGGTGTTGTCGACGATCAGCGGCAGGTGGTGCTCGTGGGCCACCCCGGAGATGCCCGGCAGGTCGAGGAGGTGGTTCTTGGGGTTGGCGATGGTTTCGCCGTAGAAGGCGCGGGTGGTGGGGCGGATCGCGGCGCGCCACTGGTCGAGGTCGTCGGGGTCGTCGACGAAGGTGACCTCGATGCCGAGTCGGGGCAGGGTGTAGTGGAACAGGTTGTAGGTGCCGCCGTAGAGGTAGGGGCTGGAGACGAGGTGGTCGCCGGCGGCGGCGAGGTTGAGCACGGCGAAGGTTTCGGCGGCCTGGCCGGAGGACAGCAGCAGGGCGGCGGCGCCGCCTTCGAGGGCGGCGATGCGTTGTTCGACCGCGTCCTGGGTGGGGTTCATGATGCGGGTGTAGATGTTGCCCGGTTCGGTGAGGCCGAACAGGGCGGCGGCGTGGTCGGTGCTGTCGAAGGTGTAGCTGGTGGTCTGGTAGATCGGCAGGGCGCGGGCGCGGGTGTCGCCGCCGCCGGGCTGGCCCACGTGGATCTGCTTGGTCTCGAAGCTCCAGCCGGCGGCGGGATCGGTTGCGGGGGTTTCGCTCATGGGTTGCTGCTCCGTCTTTCGTTCGACAATCGTCTCGAGGTGACGTGACGGTTCCCGCGCGGAACTCGACACGGGGAACGCCACGTCGGATGCACAATCGGGATGCCCGATACGGGCGAGGTCCGGGTGCGGCCGGTCAGGCGGCTGGACACCCGCAGATACACATGCGCACGGCCCGGCAGCGGGCGGAAGGCCCCGGCATTGCCTGCATTCGTGTCCGGCTCACGCGCCCGACACTATCTGGTGTGCGGGGCGCCGACCAGCGCTCCCCGGAATTCACGCGATCTCGACCACGGTCCGCACCGGGGTGGGGTTGCGCGTCAGATCGAGGACGGGGCAGTGGGCGTCCACCGCTTCCTGCAGTTCGAGGTAGCGTTCGCGCGGCTCCGGTCCCGACAGCGTGACGGCGACCCGCACCTCCCCGAATCCGGGGCGGACGTCGTCGAAGCCGAAGAACCCGCGCACGTCCAGATCGCCCTCGGCGCGCGCCGAGATGTCGTCGACGCGGATCCCGAGCCGCTCCGCCCAGACGCGGTAGGTCACCACCTGGCAGGACAGCAGCGAGGCGAGGTAGTACTCGACGGGGTTCGGTGCGGTGTTCTCCCCGCCCAGGGCCGGCGGTTCGTCGACCTCGACGCTGAACCTGCCGAGGGCGACGGTGCTGGCGACGGCGTCGTGCCCGTGCGCTTCGGCGCGGAAGACGGCGTGAGCCCGGGTGGGGTCGTCGGCGATCGCCTCACGATTCGTGTCGACGACGGCGCGCAGGTGGGTGGACGGAGCAGTGGTCATGAATGTGCTTCCTCGACAGTCGGTTCGGGGGAGGGACGGGCCTACGGGCACGGACACGTGGACGTCGCCGTGCGGGCGAAGTCGATGTGGCGGCGACGGGTCAGCAGGAGCACGGCGCAGACCGTAACCAATTCCCGACCGGAAAGCTAGGGATAGGTGCGTGTGTTCCGCGGCTCAGTGGGTGCACCCGGCGGGCGTCAGTTCGGCCAGCCGGGCGATCACGTCCCGGGCGGTACCGCCGGCCGAGAGCACCCGCCGCTGCCGGACGGCGCCGTTGCCGCACGCCAGCACGGTGTGCAGACCCTCGCGGGCGTGCTGGTAGCTGCCGAGGTCCTCGAGGGCCGGCCGGACGTGCTCGATCATCGCCCGGAGCAGGTGCGCGGTCGGGCGACGGGCGGTCGACGGAAGGTCGATGCCGTCACCGGGCAGCCCGTCGTGCGCCGCGCGCCAGTACGCGGCCCGCAGCACTTCGGAGGAGAACGGCTCGGCGATGCGGCCGGCATCGAGGGCGCGCAGAGCGGTGAGCACCAGAGCGCGGACGAGGACGGCCACGAGGACCGTCTCGGCGACGGTCGAGGGGACATCGCACACCCGCACCTCGACGGTGGGGAAATTGGTCGACGGACGGACGTCCCAGTAGACCATCGCCTTGTCGAGGATGCTGCCGCACTCCAGCATCGCCGCGACGGTGCGGTCGTACTCCTCGAGGGACGAGAAGTACGGTGGCGGACCGGCGCTCGGCCAGCGCGACCACAGGATCGAGCGCCAGCTCGCGTACCCGGTGTCGATGCCGCGGTGGATCGGGGAGTTGGCCGACAGCGCCAGCAGGGACGGCAGCCACGGCCGGAGATGATTGCTCACCTGCACGGCGGTGGCGCGATCCGGCACGGCCACGTGCACGTGACAGCCGCAGATGCCCTGTTCCCGGGCCAGCATGCCGAAGACGCGTTCCATGCGCAGGTAGCGCGGCTTCGCCGTGACCGGCAGCTCGCGCGACCCGACGACCGGGACACCGACCGCCACCAGCCGGGAGCCGCAGCGGCGGGCGGCCTCGGCGACCAGGGACCGCCGGGTGGACAGGTCGGTGTACAGCTCGAGGGCGTCGTGGCACACGTCCGACGCCGTTTCGACCTGACACCGGTCCAGCTCGTACTGCAGTTCCACGCCGAGGTCGCGGGCCTGCGCGACGACCTCGGAGTTGTTGACGGCGGGTTCCCCGGTTTCCGCGTCGACGAGGAGGAACTCCTCCTCGACCCCCACCGTGGGGAGGTCGGACGATGTGGCCATGGTGCTCCCGGCGGGACTCGCGGTTCGTACCTGAATTCTGCGCCGCCGGTGACGGTGCTGCAGCACTTGCACGAATCCGGGTTTGCCGATCGGCGTGCGTCGCCGCCCGCACGGTACGGCCCTCCCCGGCGCCGCGGGCGACGAACACGCACAGGACCGGTGCCTCGGCCGGAGCGGAGAATCCCGTCGACAGCGCCCCGGCCGGCGGTCCGGCCGAGTAGGGTCGATTCCCGGACCGTGGGAGGCGTAGTGAACGAATCGACACCGGTTCCCGGAGGGGCGTGGCCGACTCTGCGCACGGCCGACTGGGCCGCGACTCGGGACACCCTGCACATGTGGCTGCAGATCGTCGGCAAGATCCGGCTGGCCCACGCGCCGATGGTCAACCACTGGTGGCAGGCGACGCTGTATGTCACTCCACGCGGGCTGGGCACCTCGTCGATCCCCTACCGGCACGCCGCCTTCGACATCGAGTTCGACTTCTGCGAGCACCGCCTGCACATCCGCTCGAGCGACGGCGGCAGCCGTTTCGTCCCGCTCACCGCACAATCGGTGGCGGACTTCTACTCCCGCACTCTGGGCGCCCTGGACGAGCTGGGCATCGCCACGCGAATCCAGGGCACCCCCAACGAGGTGGATCCGGCGATCCCGTTCGCGCAGGACCGCGAGCACAACACGTACGACCCCGATGCGGCCCACCTCTTCTGGCGGCAACTGCTCCAGGCCGACCGCATCCTCCACGAGTTCCGAGGGGACTTCCTCGGCAAGGTCAGTCCGGTGCACTTCTTCTGGGGCGCGATGGATCTCGCCTGTACCCGCTTCTCCGGACGCACCGCGCCACCGCACCCCGGAGGAATCCCCAACTGCGCCGACTGGGTGATGACCGAGGCCTACTCGCACGAGCTCAGCAGCTGCGGATTCTGGCCCGGCGGTGCGGACGAAGGGGCCTTCTATTCCTACGCCTATCCCGCGCCGGAGGGCTTCGCCGAGCATCCGGTGCGCCCGGACGCCGCGTACTACTCCGCCGAGCTGGGGGAGTTCCTGTTGCCGTACGAGGCGGTGCGGACCGCCGCCGACCCCGACGCGGAACTGCTGCGGTTCCTGCGCAGCACCTATGAGGCAGCCGCCGAGCTCGGCCACTGGGATCGGGCCTACCTCGAGCGTCGACCGCAGTGAGCACGCTCGACGAATCCGGACGGCCCGAGGACAGGGCGGGGTCGCGCGAGACCCCGCGAGCTCGCGCGACCCCCGGGGTGACGGCTCAGAGGAGATGGACCTTCTTGTAGAGGACCTTCGACGGCCCGCCGATCAGGCCGACGCTGTCGAGGAACGTCATCAGCTTGGCGCCGGACTTGCGCACGCGGTCGTGGTAGTGGGTGTTGTTCCGGGCCTCGGTGATTGCGCGGCCGCGGTCGAGGCCCGCGTTGCTGTACACGTCGGGGTGGATCATGCTCTTGACCACGAAGTACACGGTCACGGCGGTGTTGATGCGCTCGAACTGCAGGCGGGCGCGGCTCGCGCCGGCCAGGCGGCGCGCGACCTCCTCACGGGCGAACCGGATGTGCCGGGCCTCCTCGAGAACGTGGATCTTGCTGACCGTGCGCGTGACCGGCTGGACGCGTTCGTCGCGCATGAAGTCGCGCTGCATCATGTCCAGGATCTCCTCGGCGGCCATGACGCTCGCGTAGGCGTTGGCGCCCCGGAAGAATCCGCCCCACAGCCGGCCGAGGCGGTGGATGTAGCGGGCGGGACCGTAGTCCGGCATGCCGAGGCGCTCACCGGCGCGGCCGAACATGACGGAGTGACGGCACTCGTCGGCGACCTCGGTGAGGGCGAACTGGACGTGGCGGGAGTGCTTGTCGCGGTTGTAGACGTCGCGCAGCAGCATCTGCATGAGCAGGATCTCGAACCACAGACCCACGCTCGAGACGCTCGCGGCCTCGTGCTTGGTCAGCTCGATGCGCTGTTCCTCGGTCATCTCGTCCCACAGCGCGGTGCCGTACAGCGTGCTCCACTCGGGGGTCATGCCGTACTTGTCGGCGGGGACGGGGGCCTCCCAGTCGACCTCGACCGTCGGGTCGTAGGACTTGCGGGCCGACGAGGCGAGCAGGCGCTGCGCCGTCTCCTCGCGGTCGGAGAGCGGGACGCCGGGGACGAAGCCCGTGCTCTCGGCTTCCGACGGGCGGGTGAGCGATGCGGTCATGTCTCCACCTTTTTAGTGTGACGACTGGTAACTGTTAATCCGAGGTTACCTCGACGGCCGCCGTCGCACAACGGTGACTTCCGGCCCGGACCACCACGCGCACGGCACCGCGCCCGCCAGCACGGGCCGCGACGCATGCGGGCGGATCGTCGACGACGTGCCCGCCGCGAACCCGTCGGGCACGGGCACCGCTCAGTCCTGAGGCGGACGCAGCACCGACGGCCGCAGCCGGTGGAAGTCCTTGACCCGCAGCGCGCGCAGGGGACGCAGCCGGAACCGGTCGTCGCCGTCGAGCACGCCGGCGAGGGTCGAATCGACCAGCACCGTTCCCGGCCGCGCGGCACCGGTCAGCCGCGCTGCGATGTTGACCGCCGACCCGAACACGTCCCCGAACCGGGCCAGCACCGGCCCCTGCGCCATTCCCACCCGGAGATCCGGGGCGTCGGGACGGGAGCCGGACGACTCCTGCAGCGCCAGCGCGATCCGTGCGGCGTCCGCCGGATCCTAGGCGGCGAACATCACCTCGTCGCCCACGGTCTTGATCACCCAGCCGCCGCCCTGGGTCACGATCCCCGTCGCGGTCGACTCGAAGTCCTCGAGCAGGTCGTTGAGCTCGTCGGCGTCGATCCGACGGGTCAGGCGCGTGTACCCCACCATGTCGGCGAAGCCGACGACCAGGACCCGGCCGGCCGACTCGCCCCCGGCCCGCACCACGTTGCGTCCCGTCGTTGCCGCCAGGTGCCGTCGCCACACGTACAGCTGCAAGGTCTCGGTCAGGGGCAGGACCCGTTGCAGCAGTTCGTCGACGAACGACCGGATCTCCCGCTCGGAGGGGGTGGTCCCGGTGTACTCGGTCTCGAGCCGATCGAGGATGTGGGTGTTCATCAGGGCCACCTCCCACTCGGCCAGCCGCGACATGGACTGTCCCAGCGACCGCGCGGCCGCCAGTTCCAGGTCGGGGTGCAGGGCGCCGCTCGCCACGATCGCGTCGATGTTCCGCAGCGCCGCGACGTCGCCGTCCGTGAAGGTCCGCGCGTTCGGGTCCGGATCCACGGTGAATCCGAGCGCCTGCCAGAGCCGTTGGGCGCGTTCGGAGTCCACCCCGGCCAGGTCGGCGCTCTCCCGCTGGGTGTAGCGGCGCTCGCCGCCGAGCAGGGTCCGCTCGAGTTCGGCCTGCACGGCCTGCAGGAGCTCGGGCTCGAGCTCCGGTTGCTCCGACGCGCTCACGTCGCTCCTTCCCGGCCGCCGAACGTGACCGGCCGACCCAGCATGGCCCACCTCGGTTCGGGCGCGCAACGAATCCGCGAGAGTGTCGCACCTGTGTGCGACAGTGATCGCGCCTCCTGCACCACCCAGCCCGAAAGGACGTGGCATGCCGCCCCGCAGACGAGCCGGCACAACCGGCCCGGATCATCTCACCGAGGAGCAGCTCGCCGAGCTGTCCACCGCCGTCGCGGACGGTCGCCGCGCCACCGTCTATCTCATCGAGGGCATTCCGAGCCTGGGTATCGCGCCGGGCGCGTCGGCCCGGGCGGTGTCGGTGTCGGGCCGCACGGTCACCGTCCGTCCCAAGGGCGTCGACGACGAGCTGCCCTTCGAGGCCGAGGAGCTGCGTCTGACGAAGGAGCCGTCGAAGCCGGTCCGCAAGGCCGCGGATCGATCGACCCCGCGCCCCACCACCCCGCGCCCCACCACCCCGCGCACGTCCGCGTCGCAGCCCACCACGTCGGGTCCCTCCCGCGCTCCCGCCCCGAAGAGCTCGTCGTCCCCGGCATCCACCCCCGCCACGAAGGAGACCACCACCGTGCCGCCGACCGCACCCGAACCGCAGACCGGCGCGACCCCGAAGCCGAAGGCGGCGTCGCGCCGGCCCAAGAAGCAGCCCGGCGTGACCGTCACCATCACCATCGACCCCGAGCAGGAGTGGACGGTCGGTGTCGCGCAGGGCACCCGGCGCCTGAGCAAGGCCAATCCCGTCAGCCCCGACGCCGTGGAGCGCGCCGTGCTCGAGCTCGGCGACGAGGCGGCCCTCGAGGCGGTCCGGTCCGTGATCGACGCGGCGCGCCAGGCCGCGGAGGAACGCGTCGCGCAGCTCAGCCGCGAACTCGAGGAGGCCAGAAAGGCGTTGGAGAGCCTGGGATCGGGCCCGACCGGGTAGTCTGATCCGCTGATGCGGCCGGAACCGGCCGGGCGGGAGGGCTCATGTTCAAGCGCGTTGCGATGGCGATCGTCGCGGGGGTCGCACTGCTGACAGGTGGGACGGGGGTCGCGGTGGCGGCGCCGCCGGTTCCGCTCGGGGGCGGGTCGGGCATCACGCTCGGCAACGGATCCGAGGATCTGTTCGACTGCACGCTCGCCACGATCGGCAACGACCGTGCCGGCCGGCTCGTCGGCTTCACCGCCGGCCACTGCGGCGGTCCCGGGACGACCGTGAAGTCCGAGGCGGACCCCGGGGCCGGGGTCGTCGGGCGCATCGTCGGCACCAACGAGGTGCTCGACTACTCGGTGATCGAGTTCGACCGCGGCCGCGTCGCGCCGGTGAACCGGGTCGGCAACGTCACCATCACCGGCGTCGGCACCCCCGTGGGGTTCCCCAACGTGGCGTGCAAGGAAGGCCGCACCACCGGCAACACCTGTGGTGTCGTGTGGGGCGACGTGTTCAATTCCCAGGAGACCTGGACGCAGGTGTGCGTCGTCGAGGGCGACTCCGGCGCCCCGCTGGTCGTCGGCACGACGCTCGTCGCGATGGTCAACGCCTACCTGCTCACACCGTGCATCGGCCCGGAGGTGGGCACCAACTTCGTCACGATCCTCGGCGACGTCGACGCCCGGGGCGGCGTCGGCGCGGGTTACCGCCCCATCTGACGTACAGGCGCGGGCTCGTCGGCCGGCTACGGGACCGACAGCGGTAGCGGCCGGCCGACGAGGCTTCGTCTCGGGGCCGGCAGGGCCGCGGCGATCTGCCGGATCTGCGAGACGGAATGGGCGTGCGGCGTCGCCACCATGGCCGGGATACCGCTGTCGCCCGCCGCGCGCAGGTCGAGGTCGAGGGGCACCTGCCCGAGGAGCGGTGCCGCGACGGCCCGGGCGAGGCGCTCGCCGCCTCCGGTACCGAACAACGGTGTGCTCGCGTGGCACGACGAGCACACCAGCGCCGACATGTTCTCCACGACGCCCGCGACCGGCATCCGCAGGTCACGCGCCATGCGGCCCACCCGTTGGGCGACGGTCTGGGCCGCCGGCTGGGGCGTGGTGACGACGAGGAGCGCCGCGTCCGGCACGAGTTCGAGCAGCGAGAGTGTCACATCTCCGGTGCCCGGTGGCAGGTCGATGAGCAGGACGTCGAGTTCACCCCAGTACACGTCGCGCAGGAACTGCTCGATCGCCTTGTGCAGCATGGGGCCGCGCCAGACGACCGGCTCGTCGTCGCGGACGAAGAACCCGACGGACATGAGGGCGACGCCGAACGCCTCGACCGGCAGCATCGTTCCGTGCAGGGCGACCGGTGCGCGGCGCACCCCGAACAGATGCGGAACGGAGTAACCCCAGACGTCGGCGTCGAGAACGCCGACCCGCCAGCCCTGCTGGGCCAGCGCCACCGCGAGGTTGGCCGTGAGCGTCGACTTGCCGACGCCGCCCTTGCCGGAGGCCACGGCGTACACCCGGGTCGCCGAATCGGGACCGAAGGGGGGAGCGTCCGCGGGTCTCGTGCCGCGCAAGCGGGCGGCGAGCCGCCTCCGCTCGGTTTCGCTCATCGCCGTGAAGACGACCTCGACGCCGGTCACGCCGGCGACTGCCCCGGCGGCCGCGGTGACGTCGGCGGAGAGGGAGGCCTGCATCGGACACGAGGAGGTGGTGAGCCGGACGGTCACCCGGACGAGTCCGGAGCGATCGATCCTCACCTCGCCGAGCATGCCGGCCTGCTCGAGCGGCAGATGCAGCTCGGGATCCTCGACCCGGGCCAGCGCGGCACGCACCGCAGCCGCGGAGACCGCCGGGCCGGACGTCCTCCGCGACAGCAGGCTCATGTTCGCTCCTCCGTCCCGGGCGCGCGGAAGGCACGCCGGCGGGGTTTGACCGGGCGCATCAGGAACTCCGGGCGGCGCAGCCCGGACCGGCTGGGGCCGGGCCGGGTGTATGCCAGCCAGGCGCGGTAGACCTCGCGGGACCGCCGGGTGTCCACCACCACGTCGCCGTACCGGTCGTCGGTGTGGGCCTTCTCCACGCGCACCTTCTGGTGCCAGCAGTGCATGCCCGACAGCGGGTCGGGGTGCACGGCGAAGGCGAGGTTCTGATGCACGCCGGGGTCGTCCCAGTAGATCCGCTCGCTGTCCGGGTCGTCGCTGCGGAACGGCTGTACGCCCTGCTTGTAGCGCAACCGCCACACCCCGTCTCCGTCGTTGTCGAGATCGACGAGGCCCATAGCCCAACGGGATCCGGCGTTCTCGGACGTGCGCCAGCGGCCCATGTGGTGCGAGAGCGCGAGGACGCCGGGGCGGATCGACTCGGTCGCCCACACACGGGCCACGAAGTACCCGATCTCGGTGTTGACCCGGACCAGGTCACCCGTGCCTACGCCGAAGCGCGCGGCGTCCGAGGGATTCGTCCACAGCGGATGCGTGTTGCTGATCTCGTTGAGGTACTTCGCGTTCGCGGACCGGGTATGGACCAGGGTCGGCAGGCGGAAGGTCGGCACGAGCACGATCTCGTTGTTCGCCGGGTCGATCGAGCGGTGCCCGACGTGGGACTCGATGTAGCCGGGCGTGGCGTACTCCTCCCACCCGAAGTCGACCATGGTCTCGCTGAACAGCTCGAGTTTGCGCGACGGGGTGAGCCACCCGGCGGTCCTGCTGCCGTCCTCGTGGACGACACCGACGGCACCCGCCTCGCCGACGAGCGGCGGGGTCGAGTCCAGGGTGACGGGTTTGCGCAGCACCCCGTGCTCGTCCGGGTCCGCCCCCTCGGTCTCGGCGGCCGTCAGCGGCCGCTCGTCGAGCCGGTAGGTGTCCTTGGCGACCTCGAAGACGCCGTATCTGCGCATGTACTCCAGTGGGGTGAGCCCTTGGTCGGCCGCGGCCTTCGGCAGGCCGGGCACGCTGTTCTCGAACACCCACCGGTAGTACTCGTCGACGGTGACCTTCTGCCCGGGCCGGTAGGGGGATTCGAAGAACTTGCGGATGCCGAGGCTGCCGTCGGGGTCGATGCGCCAGGACAGCTCGAACCAGAACTCGTTCTCCTCCCACACCTCTCCGGGATTGGACTCGCGGGAGTCGGACACGCTCCGGCCCATGCGCTCGAGCGCCACCCGGGTGACGGGCTGGCGGAATCCGAGCCACTTGCCGGCGTACTGCTCGTAGGACTGGGTGTCGTGCCGCTCGGTGCTGTGCCCCATGGGCAGGACGTAGTCGGCGAAGGTTGCCGTCTCGGACCACGTGGGGGTGAGTGCGACGTGGCAGCCCACGAGCGATTCGTCGGTCAGGGCCTCCAGCCAGCTGAAGCCGTCGGGGTTGGTCCACACCGGGTTGTAGACGCGCGAGAAGTACATCGACAGCGTGCCGCGGCCGTCCTGGAGCAGATGCGGCAGCAGGATCGACATCTCGTTGGTCGACAGGGGGAACTCGGGGGGCCAGAGCAGCTCGTTCCAGGACTCGTGTCCCTGGGGCAGGTTCGGGCCGTGGGCGATGATCTTGTCCCAGCCGTTGGGGCTGGTGCCGCCCTTGGTGCCGACGCTGCCGGTGAGCACGTTGAGGAAGAACAGGGCCCGCGAGACCTGCCACCCGCCGAGGTTGCCGGCGGTCGCCGCCCGCCACACGTGCGCCGACAGGGCCGAGCCGGCGGTGGCGACGATCCGGGCGAGTTCGGCGATCTGCTTCTCGGGTACCTGCGCCTCCTGCGCGGCGAAGGCGAAGGTGAAGCAGGCGTAGTCCTCGGTCAGTGCGCCGACGAACACGTCGAAGTCGTCGGCGGGCAGGTCGGGGTGGCGGTGCTTCATGTAGGTGGGCCAGTTCACCCAGCGGCGCAGGAATGCCCGGTCGATGTGGCCGGTGCGCAGCAGGTACGACGCGACGGACAGCAGGATCGCCGCCTCGCTGCCGGGCCACGGGGCGATCCACAGGTCGGCGTGGGACGCGGTGTTCGACAGCCGCGGATCGAGCACGACGACCTTGGCGCCGCCCTCGACCTTGCCCTCCATGATCCGCTGCGCGTGCGGGTTGAAGTAGTGCCCGGTCTCGAGGTGGCTCGAGATCAGCAGGATGACCTTGGCGTTCGCGTAGTCCGGTGAGGGCCGGTCGTAGCCACCCCACAGGGCGTAGCCCAGCCGGGCGCCGGCGGAGCAGATGTTGGTGTGGCTGTTGTGTCCGTCCACCCCCCACGCCAGCAGGAACCGCTCGGCGAAGCCGTCCTCGCCGGGTCGGCCCACGTGGTAGACGACCTCGTCCCGGCGGTCCTCGACGATGGCGGCCCGGATCCGGGCGGCGATGTCGTCGAGGGCCTCGTCCCAGCCGATGCGCTCCCACTGCCCACTGCCGCGGGCACCGACGCGCTTGAGCGGGTACAGGATGCGCTCGGGGTCCTTGATCTGGTTGATGGTCGCGGGACCCTTGGCGCAGTTGCGTCCGCGTGAGCCCGGATGCGCCGGGTTCCCCTCGAGCCGCTTGATGGACAGGTCGGACTTGTCCACGTACGCGAGCAGGCCGCACGCCGATTCGCAGTTGAAGCAGGTGGTGGGCACCAGCATGTATTCGTGCGGCACCTTACGAGGGTGGGCCTTGGCGTCGTATTCGACGTGGTGGTCCCAGTTTTCGACCGGAGGAAAGTTCCGCAGCCGCTCGTGCGTGCGCTGACCGGGCAGCGCCGCCCCGGTCGGGGTGTGCTCCGTCTCGGCAGTCATGGGGTTCCCTTCGGGTGGGTGGTCGGGTGCCGGTCGGGCCGCTCACGACAGGGGTGGGTCCTGGCCCGCCCGGACGAACGCAGTCTCGTAGGCCAGCAGTGAGATCTGCGTCAGCAGGCCGGCCGCGACGAGGAGGACGGCACCGGCGGAGCCGTTCCACGACGGGGCGGCCAGTGCGGCCGCCACCACTGCCGGGACGATCGCCCCCAGCCAGAACAGCCGGGCGTAGCGGCCGCGGGTGATGATGTGCGCGGCCAGGGTCGCCTGCCGGCTGGCGTGCCGGCCGGAGTACTCGATGAGCAGCATCAGCAGGTGCAGTCCGGTCGAGAGCACGAAGACGCGCACGAGGAAGCCGACCGCCCCGTCGGAGAGACCCGCGAACGGCGCGACGACGAGCAGCGCCCCGGTCCCGACCATGGCGGCCTGAACCAGCAGGTGCCAGAACAACAACGGTGACTGCCACAGGTCGCGGCCCTCGGCCTGCCCGAAGAGGAAACCGGTGTAGCCGGCGACCAGCGCCCCGGAGACCAGGGCGGCCCAGGCGAGCACGGTTGCGCCCCAAGCCGATCCGAGGAAGGCGGCGAGGACCCACAGGGCGGCTACCCCGCCGAAGGCGGCCAGCGCGTAGGCGCCCCACACGAGCCACGAGGACCAGTTGGATCTCAGGAAGATGTAGAGAAAACGCTCCGGCCGCTTCAGGTCCCAGATCAGCAGGACTCCGGTGAGGGCCGCGCCCGCCATGGCCACTGCGGGCGCCGCGTAGTCACCCAGCCACCCCAGGTCGATGCCCAGGATGTGGGCCAGCCCCGCGACGGCGAGGGCGCCGGCGGCGACGGCCTTGGTCCACAGGTAGGTCGTCACGCGCCATCCCCACGGCCGGGGATGCGCGGTGTTCAGCGTGGTGCGCGCCTTCGTGGTGCGATCCCCGGGCAGGTCGGCCGCGGTCTCGCGGCGGTGCGCGTCCGGCTCGGCCCAGATGTAGGTGTCGGCGACCGGGGCGACCAGCGGATCGAGGACCGCCCGGTCGGCACCGAGATAGAAGACGTTCGGCCCGGTGTTCTGTTCCGGCGAGCGCACGGCGGTCTGCTGCGTGCTGACCAGGGTGGCGATGCCGCTGGTCGGGTCGTCGAGGTCGCCGACCCAGATCGAGTGGGTGGGGCACACCACGACGCAGGCAGGCTCCATGTCGTTGTCGACGCGGTGCGCGCACATGTTGCACTTCGCCGCGGTGTGGGTGTCCTGATCGATGTAGATGGCGTCGTAGGGGCACGCCTGCATGCAGCTCTTGCAGCCGATGCAGCGCTCGTTGTCGAAGTCGACGATTCCGTCGTCGCGCTTGAACAGCGCGCCGGTGGGGCAGATCTTCACGCACGGTGCGTCGGTGCAGTGGTTGCAGCGCATCACACCGAAAGATCTTGTGGTGTTCGGAAACTCACCGGCGTCGACGTACTTCACCCACGTGCGGAACTGGCCGAGCGGTACCTCGTGCTCGGTCTTGCAGGCGACCGTGCAGGCGTGGCAGCCGATGCACGTGCGCTGATCGATCGCGAAGCCGTAGCGCACCGTCTCACTTCTTCCGGATGAGGTAGCGGTGGACGCCGTCCTCGCTGTTGTTCTCCAGCAGTTCGTTTCCCGTGTCGGTCGCCCACGACGGGATGTCGCGTTTCGATCCGCCGTCGGTGGCCTCGACGAGCAGGATCTGCCCGGCCTCGAGCTTCTTGATCGCACGCGAGGCGAGCAGCACGGGCATCGGGCATTTCTGTCCCTTGGCGTCGACGACGACGTCGATCTGGTAGTCCACGGTCCGCTCCTGGGTTCGGAAGGGTCAGATGAAGAGGCTGATCTGGGACCTGCTCATCGCGGACAGGGCGGTGGCGGCACCGACGGGCTCGCCCACTCCCTCGAGGAGCTGGTCGCGGCGAAGGCCCAGCAGGTCCATGGTCATCTCGCACGGCCACAGGTTCACGCCCAGCTCGGTGCACATCTCGACCAGCTCGGCCGGGTGGGCCACGTTCTTCTGGCGCGCAAGTCTTTTCATCATCCAGGGCCCGGCGCCGGCCAGGTGGAGCTTCGACAGCTTCATGTGCCGCATGCCCGGCCGGTTCATGCCGGCCAGCGCCTTGGTCATCGCGTCGGTGCCGGTGATCCGGACGTCGTCGCGCACCAGGGGGAACAGTCCCCAGAAGGTGAAGAAGATCGTCGTGGACATGCCGTAGGCGGCGCCGGTGGAGCCGAGGATCAGGGTCGGCCACATTCTGTCCAGATCGCCGCTCCACGCCACGATCGTCATGCTCTCCGGGGCGTCGTCGACGTCACGCTGCGGGTTGTCCGACATGCGCCGGCCCCTTTCGTGGTTGCCGGGGAGGCCTCGTGCGGCCTTCGCGCGGAGTGTTGCGATATGTGATCCAGAACACTACATTCGTGTATGCGCATACCGCAAGATGGTTCGGAAAGTCACCCTCCCGGTGTGCGGACCACCCGCCCGTTTCGTCCCTGGGAGGACACGTGGCCGATACCGTCACAGCGTTGGAACTGTTTCGCGAGCTCCAGGCGGGCACCGTTCCCGAGATCCTCGACATCCGCAGCACCGAGGATTTCCGGGCCGGCCGGATCGAAGGACCCCGGCCCGTTCCCACTCGCCACGTCCCGGTCTATCGGGTGATGGAAGAACTCGAGGAACAGGCCGCCGTCACGCGGGCGGGCGCCGTCGTCGTCTGCGGACAGGGCAACGGCTCCGAACTGGTCGCCGAGGAGTTCGAGACGCTGGGCCTGCGCACCCGCTCCCTCGAGGGCGGTACCGACGCGTGGAACCGGCTCCTCGTTCCCGTCGAGATCACCGGACTCCCCGGCGACGTGCGCATCTGGCAGTTCCAGCGCCCGGCGAAGGCCTGCCTGTCGTACCTCGTCGGCGTGCCCGGCGGCCGCGGCATCGTCGTCGACCCCGCCAGATCGACCGAGGCATACCTGGAACTTGCTCGAATGCAAGATGTTTCGATCGTGCACGTCGTGGACACCCACGTGCACGCGGACCATGTCAGTGGTGGCCCGGCACTGGCCGCCCGGCTCGAGGCGGAGTATCACCTGCCGCCGGAGGACGCCGGCGGCATCGTCCCGTTCCCCAACCGGCCGCTGAAGGAGGGCGACGCACTCGACCTGGGGTCCACCGTCGTCCGGGCCATGACCATGCACCTGCCGGGCCACACCCCCGGCACGACGGCGCTGCTGGTCAGCGATTCGGTCCTGCTCGTCGGCGACACCGTCTTCGTCCGGGGACTCGGCCGGCCCGACCTGACCGGCCGGGCCGAGGAGCTGGCGCGGGATCTGTTCCGCAGCGTGCACGACAGGCTGCGCCCCCTCGACCCGCGAACGATGATCGCCCCGGCCCACTGGTCGAGCAGCGAGGAGATCAACGCCGAAGGACTGGTCGTCACCACGTTGGAGGAGGTTTTCACCGCCACACTGCTGAACGAGCACGCCCTCGAACGCTTCGTCGAGCAGATCGTGAACTCGCTGCCCGCAGCCCCGCACACCTACGAGACGATCCGCCGCGTGAACGCCGGACAACTCGCCCCCGCCGACGACGAGCTCGAGGTCCTCGACGTCGGCCGCAACCAATGCGCGGCAGCCACCTCGCTGAAGACCGCCCACTGAGCGGTGCGGCCACCGACGGCACCGTCGCGCTCGCCGGGCCGGCGCCCCGCCGCGATCCGCTGCCGCCCGGCCGGCGCACCTATAATCGGCACCCGACGCTCGGTTCGGAGGGGTGATGGAACAGGACATCGCGGCACAGTTGCAGGAACTCCACGCCCGAGTCTGCAAGGCCATCGCCGACCCCAAGCGACTGCTCATCATCAACGAGCTGCGGGACGGCGAACTCAGCGTCGGTGACCTGTGCGAGGCGCTGGGCTTCAGCCAGTCCAACGCCAGCCAGCATCTGTCCGTTCTCCGCGAGCGCGGCATCGTGAACGCGCGACGTTCCGGCAACAACGTCTTCTATTCGCTGCGCAGCCGGAAGATCGTGCAGGCGGTGGACCTGCTCCGGGAATTCCTGGCCGAGGACCTGGCCGACCAGGCGATCCTGCGGGGCGCCCTCGACGGCCGGGACGTCGACCTCGGCCTCGATCTGTAGGGCGCCGTCGCGCAGGCCGATTCTCCACCGCCTCGACGGATCCGCGAATCGGGTCAGCCGCAGACCGCGCCGCTCGACGCCGAACCGACCAGCTTCGTGTACTTGGCCAGCACCCCGCGGGTGTAGCGGGGAGGCAGCGGCTCCCACCCCTGCCGGCGGGACGCGAGTTCGTCCTCGTCGACCAGCACGTCGAGGGTGCCGTTCGCGACGTCGAGGCGGATCGGGTCGCCGTCGCGGACGAAGGCGATCGGGCCACCGTCCACCGCCTCGGGAGCCACGTGCCCGACGCACAGGCCCGTCGTGCCGCCGGAGAACCGCCCGTCGGTGAGCAGCAGCACGTCCTTACCGAGGCCGGCACCCTTGATCGCGCCGGTGATGGCGAGCATCTCCCGCATTCCCGGCCCGCCCTTCGGGCCCTCGTACCGGATCACCACCACGTCTCCCGCGGTGATCGTGCCGTCCTCGAGCGCGTCCATCGCGGCACGCTCGCGCTCGAAGACCCGGGCGGTGCCCTCGAACACCGACTCGTCGAACCCGGCGGACTTCACCACCGCGCCGCCCGGGGCGAGGCTGCCCTTCAGGATCGTGATGCCCCCCGTGGGATGGATGGGTTCGCTCAGTGCGCGCAACACCTTCCCGTCCGGGTCGGGCGGAGCGATCTCGGCCAGGTTCTCGGCGACGGTCCGCCCGGTGACGGTGAGGCAGTCGCCGTGCAGCAGGCCCGCGTCGAGCAGGGTCTTCATGATCACCGGCACGCCGCCGATGCGGTCGACGTCCTGCATCACGTGCCGGCCGAACGGCTTGACGTCGGCCAGGTGCGGGACGCGCGCACCGATGCGGGAGAAGTCGTCCAGGCTCAGCTCGACCTGCGTCTCGTGCGCGATCGCGAGCAGATGCAGCACCGCGTTGGTCGACCCACCGAACGCCATCACCACGGCGATCGCGTTCTCGAACGCCTCCTTCGTGAGGATGTCGGAGGCGGTGATGCCGCGGCGCAGCAGGTTCACCACGGCCTGCCCGCTGCGGCGGGCGTACCCGTCGCGGCGGCGGTCCGTCGCCGGCGGCGCCGCGCTTCCCGGCAGCGACATGCCGAGCGCCTCGGCCGCGCTGGCCATCGTGTTCGCCGTGTACATGCCGCCGCACGCGCCCTCGCCGGGGCAGATGGCCCGCTCGATCGCGTCGACGTCCTCCCGGCTCATCAGCCCGCGGGCGCAGGCGCCGACCGCCTCGAAGGCGTCGATGATCGTCACGTCGCGTTCGGATCCGTCGGACAGCTTCGCGACGCCCGGCAGGATCGACCCCGCATACAGGAACACGGCCGCCAGGTCGAGACGCGCGGCGGCCATCAGCATTCCGGGCAGGGACTTGTCGCATCCTGCGAGCAGTACCGACCCGTCGAGCCGCTCCGCCTGCATGACCGTCTCCACGCTGTCGGCGATCACCTCCCGCGACACCAGCGAGAAGTGCATCCCCTCGTGGCCCATCGAGATGCCGTCGGAGACGGAGATCGTGCCGAACTCGAGTGGATACCCGCCGGCGGCGTGCACGCCGTCCTTGACCGCCTGCGCCAGCCGGTCCAGCGACAGGTTGCACGGGGTGATCTCGTTCCACGACGAGGCCACCCCGATCTGCGGCTTGCCCCAGTCGTCGTCGCCCATGCCGACCGCGCGGAGCATGCCGCGCGCCGCGGTCTTCTCGAGGCCGTCGGTGACGTCGCGGCTGCGGGGCTTGATGTCCGGCTCGGTCGCGCTGCTCGCCTCCGGCTCGGTCGCGCTGCTCGCCTCCGGCTCGGTCGCGCTGCTCGCCTCCGGCTCGGTCGCGCTGCTCGCCTCCGGCTCGGTCGCGCTGCTCGCCTCCGGCTCGGTCGGCGTGCTCATCGCGTTCCTCCCGGTCGGGGATCACGCCCGGTCAGCGCCAGCAACCGGTCCTGCACGGCCGCGTCGTCGGGCACCGGCACGGGCGGCGCGAACAGCCCGCTCGCGGCCAGCATGTCCCGCTGCGGTTGTATGTCCTCCCACACGGCCGCCACCAGGTCGGGATCGAGGCGTTCGTCGGCCCCCACGGCCCGGGCCAGGTCCCACGTGTGGATCGCGATGTCCGCGACCTGCTGCCGCAGATAGTCGCGGACGGGCACCATCCCGTAGGACAGGTGCACCTGCTTGTCCGGGTCGGTGGACGCCCACGCGACGGAGGCGTCGACGGCGTGCCGGTCCCATTCGGCGGACAGGTCGTCGCCGAGCGGGTCGAGTTCGGCCTCCGCCTCGGCGATCGTCCTGCCGGCGAGCAGCGGCGGCACCCACCGTTGCTCGTCCACGACGTGCCGGACCAGGGTGGCGACGTCCCATTCGGTGTCGGGGGTGGGGGCGGACCAGTCGGTGACCGCCGAGAGCCGGCTCTCGAAACCTTGCCGGGCGATGTGCTGCAGTTCGAGCCAGTCGTACGACATGGATTCAGACTAGGCGGGCGGTGGCGGCGGCATCGGGTTTCCCGGCGTGCGGCGGCCCGCGATGTTCGGAAGGATCGGTGTCGCCGCACCTGGTGCGGTCCCCCGATCGTCCGGACAGTACTGGAGAAGTCATGCCCGTCCCCACCGTCGAGCTCGCCCCCGGCCTGACCGTCAGCGCACAGGGATACGGCGCGATGTCGGTCTCGCCCGCCTACGGCCCCGTCGATCTCGACGAGGCCTTGGCGACGCTGCATCACGCCGTCGACCTGGGGGTCACGTTCGTCGATACCGCGAACGTCTACGGCGACGGCACCAGCGAACGGGTCGTCGGGAAGCTGCTGCATGACCGCGGGGACGAGGTGCAGGTGGCCACGAAGTTCGGGCTCGTCGGCGCGCTGGGCAGCGGTAATCGCGGCATCGACGGCCGTCCCGAGTACGCGAAGAAGGCCCTCGACGAGTCCCTCGACCGGCTCGGGGTGGACCGCGTCGACCTGTACTACCTGCACCGCGTGGACCCGGACGTGCCCATCGAGGACACGGTCGGCGCGTTGGCCGAGCTGGTGCAGGCCGGCAAGATCCGGCACATCGGGTTGTCCGAGGCCACCGGCGACGAGCTGCGCCGCGCGCACGCCGTGCACCCGATCGCCGCGATCCAGTCCGAGTGGAGCATCGTCTCCCGGGACGTCGAGAAGAACGTCGTGCCGACCGCCGCCGAGCTGGGCATCGGCTTCGTGCCGTACTCGCCGGTCAGCCGAGGTCTGCTCACCGACGCGTTCGATGCCGCCCGGATCGGGGAGAAGGACCTGCGCCGGCGCTTCCCCCGATTCGCCGCCGACGCGCTGCCCGCGAACCTGCAGGTGCGTGCCGCGGTGCGCGCGGTGGCCGACGAGGTGGGCGCGACGATCGCGCAGGTGGCGCTGGCGTGGCTCGACGCCAAGGCGCGGCAGTTCGGGCTGCCGTCGGTGGCGATCCCGGGCAGCCGCTCCGCCGCGCGGGTCACCGAGAATGCCGGCGCGCTCGACGTGCGTCTCACCGACGAGCACGTCGCCAGGCTCGACATCCTCGCCGACGCGGTCGTGGGTGGGCGGGCCGCGGACCCGACCTGGGTGTCGTGGGGCCGGGAGTGACTACCGGCGGGTAGTCGCGTCGCCGCGTAGGGTCGTTTCATCATGAAACGGGTTTGGTGGGTGTGGGGCGTGGGTGTCCTCGCCTATGTCGTGGCCGTCATGCATCGCACGTCGTTCGGCGTATCCGGACTCGCCGCGACCGAACGCTTCGACATCACCCCGGCCGTGCTGTCGGGCTTCGTGGTCCTGCAGATCGTGGTGTACGCGAGCATGCAGATCCCGGCCGGGGTGCTGCTCGACCGGTTCGGTTCCCGGGTGATGATCGCCTCGGGTGCGGCGATCATGGCGGTGGCGCAGCTGGTGCTGGCGTTCACCGAGTCCCTGCCCGCCGCCTATGCGGCCCGCGTCTTCGTCGGGGCGGGCGACGCGCTGACCTTCATCTCGGTGCTGCGGCTGGTGCCGGTGTGGTTCGACACGCGGCGGGTGCCGCTGGTGTCGCAGCTGACCGGCATCCTGGGGCAGCTGGGTCAGGTGCTCTCGGCGCTGCCCTTCGTGCTGATCCTGGGCGGAGCGGGGTGGAGCGCGGCGTTCGCGAGTGCCGCGGCGCTCGGTGTGCTCGCCTGCGTGCTCGCGGTCGCAGTGGTGCGCGACGCGCCGCCGGGGGTGGTCGTGCGGACCGAGGCTGCCGGGATGCGGCAGGTGCTCGGGCAGATCGGGGTGGTGTGGCGCAGACCGGGCACACGGCTCGGCTTCTTCACCCACATGGGCACCCAATTCTCCATCACCACGTTCGCGTTGCTGTGGGGCGTGCCGTACCTCCAGTCCGCGCAGGGCCTGTCCGCGGCGGCCGCCGGTTCGCTGCTCACCCTCTCCGT
Organism: Rhodococcus sp. YH1; assembly: GCF_009939605.1. Taxonomy (NCBI): domain Bacteria; kingdom Bacillati; phylum Actinomycetota; class Actinomycetes; order Mycobacteriales; family Nocardiaceae; genus Rhodococcus; species Rhodococcus sp. YH1. The sequence goes on from NZ_WVTE01000277.1 coordinate 41,970, forward strand.
GGTCGCGGCGATCGCGGCCGGCCCGGTGCTCGGGATCCTCAGCGGCCGGTTCCCGCTGCACCGCTCGTGGCTGGTGCTGTCGATCATGGTGAGCAACGCCGCGATGTGGACGGTCGTGCTGCTGTTGCCGGCGCCGGCCCCGATGTGGCTGCTCGTCCTCCTGATCGTGACCATCTCGGTGGGCGGACCCGGGTCTATGATCGGATTCGACTATGCGCGGACATTCAACCCGAGCACCGCGCTCGGCACCGCCCAGGGCATGGTCAACATCGGTGGATTCCTGGCGTCCCTGCTGGTGATTCAGGCGATGGGGTTGATTCTGCAGCGTCTCGGCGGCTACACCTTCGAGGCGTTCCGGGTCGCCTGGCTGGCGCAGTATCCCGTGTGGGTCGTGGCGATCATCGGGGTGCTCGTCACCCGCGGCAAGGCCCGCCGCGAGGCGGGCGTGTCGCCGCGGACGCTGCGGCAGGTGCTGCGCGACGGTCGTCGCGCGGGGCCGGCGAATTCGCAGACGCGGATCGAGGAGGCTGGCGATGACGGGGAGCGGACCCGGGCGGACTGACATCCTCCGGCGGGATCTGGCTCGGTTCCTGAAGACCTGCGGGTTCGGTGTCGAAGAGTTGCGGACGAAGATCGACATCGTCCGCAGCGAGTTCGCCGACACCCACGGTTACGATCCCGTCGAGCATGCCGAAACGTGGCTGACCACGCCCGACTCGGTCCTGGACGAGGCCGATCCACCGCTGCGGGTCGAGGACCTCGGGCGGGACGTCGCCGGGATCCGGCTCACGTGCGCCGTCACCGCCGACGTGTACCGCGTACGGGACCTGCTCGTCGCCCGGCGGGACGTGCGGGTGATCGAGGCGAGGGACTACATCAAGCGCGCCGGCCCGGACGGGTACCGCGGGCTGTGCCTCGTCGTGGAGGTGCCGGTGGCGTCGACCGGCCGGGTGCGGACCGTGTACGTGGAGGTGCAGATCCGCACCGGGGTCATGGAGTCGTGGGAGAGCGTGGCGACGCGGCTGCGCACCGAGTTCGACGGTCACGTCCCGCGGGAGATGCTCGACGAACTGCGCGCCGCCGCGGAGAGCGCCCGGGATCTCGACTTGCGGATCGGCGCGTTGCAGCGGCACGTGGAGGAGCGGTCCGAGGCGGACCGGGACGCACCCCCGGCGTAGGTCCGCTCGCCCGGCGTGGCCGCGCGCGGACGGCACCGATGCGCGCGGGGGATCACGGATACGACGAACCCCGCCGCGAGCGCGTCGCGACGGGGTTCGTGCTGCGGGGCTCAGTTGTAGCTGTAGAAGCCCTGGCCGGTCTTGCGGCCGAGGCGGCCGGCGTCGACCATGCGGCGCAGCAGCGCCGGGGGCGCGTAGTGCGGCTCGGCGAACTCGTCGTACAGCGACTGGGCGGCGTTGAGGGTGACGTCGAGACCGACGGTGTCGATGAGGGTGAGCGGGCCCATCGGGTAGCCGCAGCCGCCCTTCATCGCGGCGTCGATGTCTTCCTTCGTCGCGTAGCCCGACTCGAGCATCCGCACGGCGGACGTCAGGTACGGGATCAGCAGCGCGTTGACGATGAAGCCGGCGCGGTCGCCCGCGCGGACCGTCATCTTGCCGAGGGTGTTCTTGACGTAGTCGAAGACGGCGTTCGCCGTCTCCTCCTCGGTGGTCAGCGCCGAGATGATCTCCACCAGCGGCATCACCGGCACCGGGTTGAAGAAGTGCACACCCACCACCTGTCCCGGACGCGACGTCGCCTGGGCCATCTTGATCACCGGGAGCGACGACGTGTTGGTCGCCAGGATGCCGGAGGGCTTCACGACCGCGTCGAGCTTGGTGAAGATGTCGACCTTGAGCGACTCGATCTCGGGCGCCGCCTCGATGACGAGATCACGGTCGGCGAGATCGGCGACATCGGTGGTGACCCGAACCCGCGCGATCGCGGCGTCGGCCTCCTCCTGCGTGATCTTGCCGCGGGCGACGCCCTTGCCGATCGAGCCGGAGACGCGCTTGCGGGCCGCGTCGGCGAACTCCTCGCTGGTCTCGAGCACGATCACGTCGCTGCCGGCCTTGGCGCACACCTCGGCGATGCCGGCCCCCATCGTGCCGCCACCGACTACACCGATCAATTCCACTGCCACGGGAGATTCTCCTCGATACGAAGGTTGGACCAGGGTGAACTTACTGCCGCCGCGTCAGCGGAGCAGCGCGCGGGACATGACGACCCGCTGGATCTGGTTGGTGCCCTCGTAGATCTGGGTGATCTTGGCGTCGCGCATCATCCGCTCGACCGGGAAGTCGGTGGTGTAGCCGGCACCGCCGAACAGCTGCACGGCGTCCGTGGTGACCTCCATCGCGACGTCGGAGGCGAAGCACTTGGCGGCGGAGGAGATGAAGCCCAGGTTCGGCTCCCCGCGCTCGGCGCGCGCCGCGGAGGTGTACACCATCAGGCGTGCCGCCTCGACCTTCATGGCCATGTCGGCCAGCATGAACTGCACACCCTGGAAGTCGGAGATCGGCTTGCCGAACTGCTTGCGGTCCTTGGTGTAGGCGATCGCCGCGTCGAGCGCACCCTGCGCGAGGCCGACCGCCTGCGCGCCGATGGTGGGGCGGGTGTGGTCGAGGGTCGCGAGGGCGGTCTTGAAGCCGGTGCCGGGCTCGCCGATGATGCGGTCGCCGGGGATGCGGCAGTTCTCGAAGTACAGCTCGGCGGTCGGGGAGCCCTTGATGCCGAGCTTCTTCTCCTTGGGGCCGACGACGAAGCCCTCGTCGTCCTTGTGGACCATGAACGCGGAGATGCCGTTGGCGCCCTTGTCGGGGTCGGTGACGGCCATGACGGTGTACCAGCTGGACTTGCCGCCGTTGGTGATCCAGCACTTGGAGCCGTTGAGGATCCAGTCGTCGCCGTCGGCCTTGGCGCGGGTACGCATGCCCGCGGCGTCGGAGCCGGCCTCCCGCTCGGACAGCGCGTAGGACGCCATGTCGCCCTTGACCAGGTCGGGCAGGACCTTCTGCTTGAGCTCCTCGGAGCCGGACAGGATCAGGCCCATGGTGCCGAGCTTGTTCACGGCCGGGATCAGCGAGGACGAACCGCAGACGCGGGCGACCTCCTCGATGACGATGCAGGTGGCGACCGAGTCGGCGCCGTCGCCGCCGTACTCCGTGGGGACGTGGATCGCGTTCAGGCCGGACTTGTTGAGGGCGTCGAGGGCCTCCTGCGGGAAGCGGGAGTTCTCGTCGACGTCCTTGGCGTAGGGCGCGATCTCCTTTTCGGCCAGCGCGCGGATGGCGGCGCGGAGCTCATCGTGCTCCTCGCCCAGCTTGAACAGACCGAACTCCGGGTTGAAGGCCATGACGGCGGACTCCTATCGGCACGCAGTGCCAGTTCTTGTTTGGGTGTCGCATCCATCCTACTGAGTGGAGGGCTCGCGACGTCACGAAATCGGTTCCAGTGAACCACGGCACTCAGTGCCACGTCAATGGGGTGGTGGATCGTCGGCCACCCCATTGACGTCAGTCCGACGCCGCCTCGAGCTGCGCCTGCACCTGGCGGGCGACCTCCGCGGGCGACGTGCCCGGGGGATAGGTCACCACCGTGATCGCGCGCTCGGCGTCTCGCGCCGGACCGACGGCCGGCGCGGCGCTCTGCCCCGGTGCGACGCCGAACGAGCGCCGCACCTCGAGCAGCGCGCGGCGCAGTTCCTCAGCCGTCGCGGACTCGTCGCCGCGGATCATCGCGCGCAGCAGGAAGTTGTGCGTCGCGGTCATCGCGGCCGCGAAGCTGACGATCCGCACCCCCGACTCCGACGGCACCGCCGAGCGCAGGTAGTCGGTGAACAGGCGCTCGTAGCGGTACGTCGTGACCAGCTCCCGCTCGCGCAGCGCAGGCACCCGCTGCACCACGCGATACCGCCACACCGCAAGCTCCCGCTTGTCCCGGAAGTGCCCGAACACCAGCTCGGCGGCCTCGGCGGCGGCCGCCCACGGATCGTCGAAGTTCCCCGACAGATAGTGTCCGACCTGCTCGAGCAGCGATTCGTGATCGGCGAAGATCACGTCCTCCTTCGAGCGGAACTGCCGGAAGAAGGTCCGTCGCGACACTCCCGCGGCCGACGCGATCTGCTCGACGGTGGTCGACTCGTAGCCGTACTCGGAGAACAGGCGGATCGCCTGCGTCACCACGTGCACCCGGAACTGGGCGGGATCGGGGCCGGTCGCGTCGATGCGGCGGGCGGAGTCGGGACCGAGTGCCATGGTTCTCAGTATCCAATCCGCGGTATCGAAGTCGAAACGGCCGCGCCGCCGGACCCGGCGGCGCGGCCGGCGTCAGGCCTGCGCCGAGTGCGCGGCCCGCAGCTCGAACTTGAGGATCTTGCCGGTCGGCGTCCGCGGCAGATCCAGCGGGAACACGATCTCCCGCGGCACCTTGTACCCGGCGAGCAACGTGCGCGTGTAGGAGATCAGCTCCTCGGCCGTCACGGTCTCGCCCTTCTTCAGGATCACGAACGCCTTGGGACGCTCGCCCCACTTCTCGTCGGGCACGCCCACCACCGCGACGTCCAGCACGGCCGGGTGGCTGACGATGGCCTGCTCGACCTCCACGGTGGAGATGTTCTCGCCGCCGGAGATGATGATGTCCTTGGCGCGGTCCTTGAGCTGGATGTATCCGTCCGGGTACATCACGCCCAGGTCGCCGGTGTGGAACCAGCCGCCCTTGAACGCCTCCGCCGTGGCCTCCGGATCCTTGAAGTACCCCGCCATGACGTTGTTGCCGCGCAGCACGATCTCGCCCATCGTCTGCCCGTCCGCGGGCACGTCGTTCATGTTCGCGTCGACGACCCGTGCGTTCTCCGCCTGCAGCATGCCCACGCCCTGCCGCGACAGGAGCGCCGCGCGTTCCTCGGCGGGCTTGTCGTCCCACGAGTCCTGGTATTCGCAGATCGTGTACGGCCCGTAGACCTCGGTGAGGCCGTACACGTGCACGACGGTCACGCCGATCGCCTCGAGCTGCGCGATCACCGTCGGCGACGGGGGCGCGCCCGCCGTGGTGATCCGTAGCGGCCGGTCCAGCCGGTGGGCCTGCGGGGCCTCGGCGATGGTCGAGCACACCGCGGGGGCGCCGCAGAGGTTGGTCACGCCCAGGTTGTCGATGGCGTCCCAGATCGCGTCCGCCCGCACGGCCCGCAGGCAGATGTGCGTGCCGGCGGCCGCCGTCACGGCCCACGGCGTGCACCAGCCGTTGCAGTGGAACATCGGCAGGGTCCACAGGTACTGCGTCTTCCCGTCGAACCCGTTGTGGAACGTCTCGCCGAAGGAATTGAGGTAGGCGCCGCGGTGCGTGTACATCACGCCCTTCGGCTTGCCGGTGGTGCCCGACGTGTAGTTCAGGGTGATGACCTGCTCCTCGTCGTCGACGCCCCAGGGCAGCGGGGTGTCGTCGAGGTCGTCGGCGGCGGCGAGGAACTCGTCGTACCGGGTGGTGACGATCCCGGCCGGCACGTCGGGGTACGGGACCGTCGAATCCGGCACCTCCACGACCGCCGTCAGCGACGGCACGCCGGCCGTGACACCGGCGACCGACCCCACGAACTCCGAGTCGACGAACAGCAGCGACGCCTCCGCGTGCCCGAGGATGTACTCGAGTTCGGGCCCGGCGAGCCGGGAGTTCAGCGCGATCAGCACGCCTCCGGCGAGCGGCACCGCGAAGTGCGCGATGAGCAGTTCCGGCACGTTCGGCGCCAGGAAGGCCACCCGGTCACCCGGCTGGATCCGGCTGCGCAGGACGCGGGCCAGGCGCTGCGCCTCGTCGGCGAACTGCGCGTACGTGTAGCGGCGGTCGCCGTGGACGATCGCGGTGCGGTCGGGGAACACGGACGACGAACGCTCGAGGAACCGCAGGGGGCTGAGCGGGGTGTGGTTCGCCGTTCGGGCGGTGGGGACGGACGTGGGGGTGGGCACGGATACCTCCGGGACTTCGGCACTCGGTCGGTGTACGCCATTGTGATCGCTGCAACACCGGAACGGGTGGAGGTTATGAGTCACGACAGATTCCCCGCTACCCTCCGAAGTGGGTATTCGCGGTCTCGGAGGTGGTTCCGGTGAGGTCTGTGTCGACGAACCCAGCGTCGACGAGCACGGCGTCGACGAACCCGGCGTCGACGAACCCGGCGTCGACAAGGGTCGGGACGCCGAATGTTGCGGCGACGCGCCAGGGCCCGCACGCGCACCTCCGGCCGAGCGACGAGGACGCCCTGCGCGCCGAGTTGCGGCAGCTGCAGATCTCGACCGGGATGCCCGTGCTGTTCGGTGGCACCGTGCACGGCGGGGACATGCTGCTGTCCGGTTTCGTCGGCACCCGCAGCGGCATCCTCCGCGATCTGGTGATCAGCTCCGAGTGCGGGCTCGGCGGCAAGGTGGTCGCCGAGCAACGGCCCGGCGCGGTGTCGGACTACTTCAACTCCCCCCAGATCTCCCACGAGTACGACCGGGAGGTCGCGGGGGAGGGCATCGAGTCGCTGCTCGCCGTTCCGGTGGTGGTGCGCCGCCGCACCCGCGCCGCCCTGTACGGCGGCCTGCGGACCAGCCTGCCGATCGGCGACGTGGTCGTCGAGCAGGTGATGCGGTCGGCCCGCAGGCTCGCCCGCGAGATCGAGATCCGGGACGAGGTGGACCGGCGGGTCGCCCTCATCGACAACGCCCGCGCCGCCGCGCCGTCCGCCGTGTCCGCGTCGGTGTCGGAGGGCATCACCGAGAGCTACCTGGCCCTGCGGGAGATCGCGGCACAGACGTCCGACCCGGGGATCGAAGCGCGCCTGCGGGAGGTCGAGGAGAAGCTGCGGACGCTGACCGGCGGGGCGGCCACACCGACGGTGCGGCTCTCGGCGCGCGAACGGGATGTGCTGGCGTACGTGGCGCTCGGGTGCCGCAACGCCGAGATCGCGGAGCGGCTGTCGCTGAGCGTGGAGACCGTCAAGAGCTACATGCGCAATCTGATGGGCAAGCTCGAGGTGGGCAGCCGGCACGAGGCGGTCGTCGAGGCCCGTCGGCAGGGCCTGCTGCCCTAGCAGGGCTTTGTCGCAGCCCACCTGCGGAGCGGACCGGGGCGGATTCCCGGCTCGGCGCCAGCCGGTAGCGGTGGGCAGCGCCGACATCGGATGGGTTCTTCAGCAGATCTTCACCGGATCTCGTGCTGGGCTACAGCGGTGGGCACCTACGGTGAGTGCGCCCGCCACAACCGCGGTGGAAGAAGGCGCCGGTGGCGCGTGCACGCCTTCGAGTGTCCGAGGTGAGAGATGGCTGCATCCGAGTCCGGTTCCCCGGAGTCCACGGCCGATTCGGCGCAGTCGTCGTTGCTGGCGGCTGATGGGATCGAGAAGAGCTTCGGTCGCGGCTGGTGGCCGCGACGGCACCGCACCCCGGTGTTGCGCGGGGCGGACCTGGTGCTGCGCCCCGGGGAGGTTGTCGGGCTGGCGGGGGAGAACGGCTCGGGCAAGTCGACGCTGATGAAGATTCTCGTCGGGGACCTGCGGGCCGATGCCGGCTGTGTGCGCCGTCCGCGGCGGCTGGGCTACTGCCCGCAACAGCCGGTGGTCTACGAACGGCTCACGTGCGACGAGCACTTCGAGTTGTTCGGTCGGGCGTACCGGATGAGCCCGGAGGTTGCGCACCGCTCGCGCGGCCACCTGTACGCCACGTTGGGGTTCGACCGCTACGCCGGCACCCGTGCCGACCGGTTGTCGGGCGGGACGCTGGCGAAATTGAACCTGGGGCTGGCGCTGCTGGCCGATCCGGAGGTGTTGCTGCTGGACGAGCCGTATGCCGGGTTCGACTGGGATACCTATCTGCGGTTCTGGGAGATCGTGGCGCAGCGTCGGCAGGCGGGCCGCTCGGTGTTGATCATCAGTCATTTCGTGGCGGACGAGCAGCGGTTCGATCGCATCGTCGATCTGCGGGAGGGCCGGACGGTGCCGCGATGAGCCTCGCCCCCACCGTGCGGTCGGCGGTCGGCGACGTCCGGGCGCTGATCGGCCGGTTTTTGGCCGACTATGTCCGCAACCCGGTGAACCTGCTGGTGCTGGTGATTGTGCCTGTGGTGTTCGTGATCGTCGCGGCTGGAGCGATGGCCGATGCGGCCAGGCTGCTCGGTGGCGCGGGCGGACCGGCGGTGGAAACGGCGACGGCCGGGTGGGCGGCGGGTTTCCTGGCCGGGATCGCGATGTACTTCCAGATCAATGCCGCCCGGGCGGCGGACCGGCGGCTGGTGTCGGCGGGCCTGGCGACAGGGCGGCTGGTGCTGGCCCGGCTCGGCACCGGCCTGGTGTTGGCGGTGCTGGTCTCGGCGGTGGCGTTGCTGGCGCTGGCGGTGCGGGTCGGCATCGATGCTCCGGTGCGGGTGACGGTGGGCACGGTGATGTTCGCGATGATCTACCTGGCGATCGGGGCGGTGGTCGGCGCACTGGTGCCCAATCCGGTCAACGGCACCGTGCTGATCCTGTTCGTCTGGATCGTCGACGTGTTCTTCGGGCCGGCGATCGGTTCGGCGGAGCGGGTGGCCACCCGCGGGTTTCCCACCCATTTCGTGACGCTGTGGATGGTGGATGTGCCCTCCCGCCACGGCGGAAAGGTCGGGGACCTGGGATGGGCACTGGTGTGGATGGCCGGGGCTCTCCTCGTCGGGGCGGTGGTGGTCACCACCACGGTCGGCGGGGTGCGCCGCAGCGGTGGGCTCAGCGGCCGGGCCGGGCGGGCGGATCGGTTCGCGGTGGGGCTGGACATGGGGTTGCGGGACTGGCGCCGCAACCCGGTGCTGTGGGTGCTGCTGGTGGTGGTGCCGATCGTGTTCATCGCGTTGTCGAAGGCGATGACCGTCCCCGAGTTCGGGATGTTCTCCCTGGTCGAGGACGGACGAACGGTGACGGAGGTGTTCTGGCTGCCGGACGTGCATGCCGGGACCATGACTCCGATCGCCATTGCGTCGCTGTCGGCGCTGGCGGGGTTGTTCGTGGTACTCGATGCGCGCAGCGGTGATCGGCGACTGTCGCTGGCCGGCTTCGGTGCCGGGGTGCTGCTTGCGGTCCGGTTGACGGTGATCGCGGTGGCGGCGGTGGTGGTGACCGCCTCGTCGTTGCTGGTCACCGCCGCAGTGTTCGATGCGCGTCAGTGGGGCCTGTACGCGGCCGGGAACCTGCTGCTGGCGTTGACCTACGGGCTGGTGGGGGTGTGTCTGGGACCGTTGTTCGGGCGGGTGGGCGGGGTATTCATCGCGTTCTTGGTGCCGTTCGTGGATCTGGGAATCGGGCAGAGCCCGATGCTGCGGCCGCAGCCGTCGCAGTGGGCGCAGACGCTCCCCGGCTACGGCGCGACCCGGATGATCCTCGACGGCGGGCTGACCGACAGTTTCGACGCCGCCGGGCCGTTGCTGGCTGCGCTGGGGTGGCTGGTCGGGCTCACTGCGGTGGCGGCCTGGTTGTTCCACCGGGCCCCGGCGAGCCCGCCGCGGCCCGGCGCCGGGCTCTGAACCACCCGGAGGTCAGTACTTGGCGACGGTGAGCAGCGCGACCGTGTCGGCGACGGCGTCGATCCGGTGCCGGGTGCGGGGTAAAGCGATCAGGTCCCCGCTGCGTCCGTCCCAGCTCGTCCGGTCGGCGACGACACGGATGCGCCCGCGCAGGATGTACACCGTGGCCTCACCGGGACTGACGTGCTCGGCCATGGACTGTCCGGCCTGCAACGCCACGAGAGTCTGCCGCAGCACGTGTTCGTGCCCGCGTAGACGGTCTCGGCGCTGCGGCCGCTGGGCGCGGCGGCGGCATGCGCGGCCAGGCGCCGGGCGAGCGCATCGAGCGCAAGCTTCTTCATCGCCGCTCCCGGGGACCGGTGCCGGCGTGCACGGCACCCCGCGGAGGGGTGGTGCGCGCGCTGCTGCGGGCGCCTGCGGCGGTGGGCAGGTGCACGGTGAATCGGGCGCCGGTTCCGGCTCCGCCGCTGGAGGCGGTCAGCGTACCGCCGTGGGCTTCGACCAGGGCGCGGGCGATGGTCAATCCGATGCCGCTGCCGCCTTCTTGCCGTCGGCGGGCGGGGTCGGCACGGTAGAACCGGTCGAACAGATGACTCAGGTGCTCGGCGGCGATGCCGTCGCCGGTGTCGGTGACGGTGATCCCGGCTTCTCCGTCGACGGTAGAGGTGGCGACGGTGACCGTGCCCCCGGCGGGGGTGTGCCGCAGGGCGTTGTCGAGCAGATTGCCCAGCACCTGCCCGATCCGGTCCGGGTCGACCGTGACCGCGGCGGGGTGCTCGACGTCTTCGACCAGGGCGACGCCCTTGGCGGCGTAGCGGTCGGCGGCGACGCGGACCGCGGCGTCGACGAGGGTGCGGGTGTCGGTGGGCACGGGCGTGACGGACAGCCGGCCCTCTTCGGCGCGCGAGACCGCGCCCATGTCCTCGGCGAGCCGCCCGAGCCGGGCGGTGCTCGACCGCAGGACCGCGAGGGTCTCGGCGTCGGGAACCCGGATGCCGTCTTCGAGGGCCTCGAGGTGGGCATCGAGAGTGGCCAGCGGGGTGCGCATCTCGTGCGCGAGATCCGAGAGCATGCGCCGCCGGGTGGTTTCGACCGAGTCCAGCCGATCCGCGAGCTGGTTGAACGTCTCGGCGAGCTGGTCGAATTCGTGCCCGAGACCGGGTCCGGGCAGACGCACGCCGTAGTGGCCGCCGGCGATCTCGGTGGCCGAGGCGGCCACGCCGGTGACCGAGCGCTGCACCCTGCGGGTGAAGTACCAGCTCACCGCCAGCGCCATCAGCGCCGAGACCACCAGCGCGATGGCCAGCGAGATGATCATCGCCGAAGTGAACGCCTCCTCCACATGCGCCGCCTCGGTCGAGACGTGCTCGATACCTGCCTGCTCGAGGTGGTTGTGGAACAGTCCTGGGGCGACGGCGGCGGCCACCAGCCAGGCGCTGATCGCGCCGCCGACGACGACGATCGCCTGCGCGGCCAGTAGCCGGCTGCCGAATCCGACACTGCGGCGCCCGGGCCTCCGCCCTGCTGCCGCCGGTGGGGGTGGTGTGGTCACTGCCCGGCTCCCATGCGGTATCCGACCCCGCGCACGGTGCGCACGAACACCCCGCGGGTGGCGTCGTCGCCGAGTTTGCGGCGCAGGTGCCCGATGTGCACGTCGACCAGGTGTTCGTCGCCGACCCAGCTCGGGCCCCACACCGCGGTGATGAGCTGCGCCCGGGTGAACACCATGTTGGGGTGTGCGGACAGCGCGGCGAGGAGGTCGAATTCGGTGCGGGTCAAGGCGATCGGGGTACCGTCGACCCACACCTCGCGGCCGGCCGCATCGAGGGTCAACGACCCGAACGTACGGCGGCCGGTATCGGTGCCGGACTGCGCGGGGGTGCGGCCGTCCCCGGTCGAGGGTCGGGGGCGCCGCAACATGGCCTGGATGCGGGCGATGAGTTCACGCGGACTGAAGGGTTTGGTCATGTAGTCGTCGGCGCCGACCGACAGGCCGACCAGGGTGTCGATCTCGTCGGCGCGGGCGGTGAGCATGACGACGTAGGCGTCGGAGAACGTGCGCAGCTGCCGGCACACCTCGATCCCGTCCAGGTGCGGCAACCCCAGATCGAGCACCACGACATCCGGATCGACCTGCCGGGCGCGCTCGACGGCGTCGAGCCCGTCGTGCACGAGCGTGACCTCGCAGCCGGCGCGTTCGAGGTAGGTGCCCACCACCCGGGCCAGCGCCACTTCGTCTTCGACCACCAGCGCCCGCAGGCCGCTCGGGGGGACCGCTGCGCTCGAGGCAGAGGCGGGGACGAGCTGATCGGAACCGGAGGCCATGTCCCATCGTGACCGCCGCGGCGGGCCGGTGGCGACGTTCTTCAGCGAACCTTCATCGAACGCCAACCCGCGGCGTCGGGTAACGGGCCCAGACTCGGATCCGGGCCTTTCGAGGAAGGGAGCGGCCGTGATGTGGGGATCGGGCGCAGTGGGCTGGGCCGGCTGGATGGTGATGGCGCTGACGATGATCGGTTTCTGGGCGTTGGTGGCCTTCGGCATCGCCGCGCTGTTCCGCACCGGTCACCGCACCGGCACCCCGCCACCGCCGGCCGATCCGCTGCGCGTCCTCGACGACCGTTTCGCACGGGGCGAGATCGACGCCGACGAGTACCAAGCCCGGCGGCGGGCGCTGCGTCCCTATCGGTGAGCGGCGCCGACCTCGTGTCGTCCGTTGTCGTCCCAACGTTTCCAGGAGATGTGTGTGGTGCAGATGTCCCGCCGTATGTTTCTGCTCGGTGCGTCCGCGGCCGCCGGGGCGATGGCCCTCGGTGGGCCGGTCGGCTGCGCCCGCCCCGGTGTAGCGGGAAATCCGGTCGGGCCGGGCGCCGAGGCGGTGCGCCGGCTCGAGGCCCAACGCCGTACCACCGGGCAGGCGGTGGTCGCCGCGCAGGTGACGGCGCGGCCTGTGCAGGTCGACCTCGGCGGTACGGTGGTCTCGACCTGGGGCTATGGTGACACGCTGCCCGGTCCGCTGCTGCGGGCCCGGGCCGGGGATCTGCTGCAGGTGCGGGTCGACAACCGACTCGAGGCCGACACCAGCATCCACTTCCACGGCATCGCGATGAGCAACGACATGGACGGGGTACCGGGGCTCACGCAGGAGCCCATCGTCGCCGGGGAGTCGTTCACCTACGAATTCACGCCCCCGCATCCGGGCACCTACTTCTACCACTCGCATACCGGGCTGCAGCTCGACCGCGGCCTGTACGGGGTGGTGGTGATCGACGACCCGGCCGAACCCGGCGGCTACGACGACGAATGGGTCGTCGTGCTCGACGACTGGGTCGACGGCACCGGCCGCACCCCCGACGATGTCGCCCGCGAACTCGGCATGCCGGCCCCCGGCCGGCCCGCCCCCCGCGCGGGTGGGATGGGCTCGATGATGGACCACGGCGCGATGGGCGGCATGGGCTCGATGATGGGTGCAGAGAGCATGCGCTCGGACCTGCTCGGCGGTGCCGGCGACGTGAACTACCCGTACTACCTGCTCAACGGCCGCACCCCCGTCGACCCGGTGACCCTGACCGCCGCCCCGGGGCAGCGGGTGCGGATCCGGCTGGTCAATGCCGCCTCGGACACCGCCTTCCGCGTCGGGCTCGGTGGACATGCGATGACGGTCACCCACAGTGACGGTTTCCCCGTGTCCCCCCGGAACACCGACGCGGTGCTGATCGGTATGGGCGAACGGTTCGATGTGCTGGTCACCCTCGCCGACGGGGTGTTCCCGCTCTACGCCGCCGCCGAAGGCAAACCCGGCCACGCGGTGGCCGTCGTGCGCACCGCCGCCGGGACGGCCACCACCGATACCCGGCCCGGCGAGCTGGATCGGCGGGTGCTGCTCGGCACCGCCCTGTCCCCGGCCGAGCAGGTGCGGCTGCACCGACGATCCCACGACAACTACCTGAGCGTCGACATGGGCGGCACGATGGCCCCGTACCGGTGGATGCTCAACGGCGCCACCTTCCCCGACACCGCGCCGCTGACCGTCGCCCAGGGACAACGGGTACGGATGCGGTTACGGAACATGTCGGCCATGTTCCACCCGATGCACGTGCACGGACACACCTTCGCCCTGGTCGACGGCGGAGCCCGCAAGGACACCGTGACGGTGCGTCCGATGCAGACTGTGGAAATCGAGTTCGACGCCGACAACCCGGGCCAGTGGGCCCTGCACTGCCACAACGCCTACCACCAGGAAGCCGGAATGATGACGACCCTGTCCTACCGCGCCTGAGAAGACGGAGCCTGCGTATGACGACTCCTCCCGGCGAGCACCCCGCCACCGCCGAAGCCATGAGCACCCCACCGGTGGCCGTGCCGGCCCGCAAGGGCCCGCTGGCCGCGACCTGGAACGCCGTGTCCGCGGCCCTCGGCACGGTGATGGGGCTGGCGCCGCACGTGCTGCACCACGTCGGCCTGATCGCCGGGGCCGCGCTGGTCACCGGCGCCGGGGGCAACCTGTTGTTCTTCGCCCTCGGGGTGGTGTTCTCGATTCCGCTGCTGCGCCGGCTGTATCGGCGGTTTGCCACCTGGAAGGCCCCGGCGATCGCCCTGGTGGTGTTCGCGGCGATGTTCTCGCTCTCGGCGTTCGTGCTCGGACCGGCTCTGACCGGCCCCTCGGCCCCCGACCCTGCACCGGCGCCGGGACCGAACTCGGTGCCGACCACCACCGTCCCGGCCGACCACGGCGAACACCACAGCGGCTGAGGGACTGTCACCGCAGGGCCCGGCGGTACCCGTTTCGGGGGATGCGGAGTCTTCAACAGATCTTCACCGAACCACCAGCCGAAACCCCCACCGCGGCGGGAAGAGTCATCGGCGCACGGCTCCGGTACCCACCGACCCGCACATCGGGAATCCGAGGAGGCGAGATGGCTGATCATCGCCGGGGCACTGGTACCGACGAGCACGGACCCTGACCGAGACCCGGACTTCTTCAACGGATCTTCATCCAACCACCAGAAGATGCCGGGGCGGGGCGGGGCAGACTCGGACTCGATCAGCGATGACCGTTCACCGGTGTCGGCTACCGGTACTGCGGTTCGACGGAACCGCACTGCGTACGGGGGCGAGTAATGCGTCCCCGCCATCAGAGGGAGGGACCGGATCGAATGAACCGAACCACCGTTCTCGAAGTAGGCGGCCTGCACTGGGCGACGTCGACGCCGGCCATCGAATCGACCCTGCTGCGCCGACCGGGAGTGACCGCGGTGGAGGCCAACGCGGTGAACCAGACCGCCACCGTCACCTACGATCCGGACCGCACGTCGGTGGCGGAGCTGTCGAAATGGGTGCGGGACTGCGGCTATCACTGCGCCGGCCGCTCGGTGCCCGAGCACGTGTGCGACCCGATGAGCGAACCGGCTCCGGGCCCGGGCACACCCGCACATTCCCCGCAGCCGGCGGCGCACGAGATGCCCGGCGGGCACACCGCGCAGGAGCTGGTGGGTCACGGCGGTCACGCCGGGATGTCGATGGACGCCATGGTCCGCGACATGCGCAATCGGTTCCTGGTGGCGCTGGTGCTGTCGATCCCGATCATGTTGTGGTCGCCGATGGGTCGCGAGATGTTCGGGTTCACCGTCCCGGCGCCGTTCGGCCTGCGCGACGACGTGTTCACCCTGTTGCTGAGCCTGCCGGTGATCTTCTACTCGTCGTGGATCTTCTTCGACGGTGCCTACCGGGCCTTGAAGGCGCGGACCCTGGACATGATGGTGCTCGTCGCCGTCGCGATCGGCACCGGCTGGCTCTACAGCGTGGGCGTGACACTGACGGGCGGCGGCGAGGTGTTCTACGAGGCCGCCTCCGTGCTGGCGAGCTTCGTGCTGCTCGGGCACTGGTTCGAGATGCGCGCCCGCGGCGGCGCCAACGATGCCATCCGGACCCTGCTCGAACTCGCCCCGCCGATGGCGGTGGTACTGCGCGACGGGCAGCCGGTGGAGATCCCCACCGCCGAGGTCGTGGTCGGGGACCTGCTCCTGATCCGACCGGGGGCGAAGATCCCGGTCGACGGCACCGTCGAGACCGGCAGTTCCGAGGTCGACGAATCCATGGTCACCGGGGAGTCCCTGCCGGTGACCAAGGCCGAAGGATCCGAGGTGATCGGTGCGTCGATCAACACCACCGGCACCCTGCGGGTACGGGCGACCAAGGTCGGCTCCGACACCGCCCTCGCGCAGATCGTCGCGCTGGTGCAGGAGGCCCAGAACTCCAAGGCACCCGGCCAGCGCCTGGCCGATCGCGCCGCATTCTGGCTGGTGCTCGTCGCCCTGATCGGGGGGCTGGGCACGTTCGTGGTGTGGTGGGCGGTCGACGGGGATGTGCAGCGGGCGCTGCTGTTCGCCATCACCGTCGTGGTGATCACCTGCCCCGACGCGCTCGGGTTGGCCACCCCGACCGCGATCATGGTCGGCACCGGTCTCGGCGCCCAGCGCGGCGTGCTGTTCAAGAACGCCGCTGCCCTCGAGACCTCGGCCCGCATCGACACCGTGGTGATGGACAAGACCGGCACCTTGACCAAGGGCGAGCCGGAGGTCACCGACGTCGTCGTCGACGGTCTCACCGAGGACGAGCTGCTGACCCTCGTGACGGCGGTCGAACGCGAATCCGAGCATCCTCTCGCCGGTGCGATCGTGCGCTATGCCGCCGCCCGCGGCCTTCCCGCGGTGTCGTTGGAGAACTTCCGCAACGTGCCCGGACACGGTGCGGTCGCCGAGGTGGCGGGCCGGCGGGTGGCCGTCGGCAACCGCAAACTCATGGTCGCCGAGAATGTCGACTTCGGCGCGTTGATGGACCGGCGCGACGAGCTGGCTTCGACCGGCCGCACCGCGGTCCTCGTCGCTGTCGACGGCCGCGGCGTCGGGGCGATTGCCCTGGCCGACGCCGCCCGGGAGACCTCGGCCGAGGCGGTGGCGTCGCTGCACGAACTCGGCATCGAGGTGGTCATGCTCTCCGGCGACAACGTGGCCACAGCCCGCCGCATCGCCGGACAACTGGGCATCGACACCGTCATCGCCGAGGTGCTGCCCGGCGACAAGGCCGACAAGATCGCCGAACTGCAAAGAGCCGGGAAGAAGGTCGCCATGGTCGGCGACGGCGTCAACGACGCACCCGCCCTCGCGCAGGCGGATCTGGGGATCGCCATCGGTGCCGGCACCGACGTCGCGATCGAAACCGCCGATCTGGTGCTGATGCGCTCGGACCCGCTGGATGTGTCGATTGCGCTGCGCATCGGCCGGGGCACCTTGCGCAAGATGCGGCAGAATCTCGGCTGGGCGGTCGGTTACAACGTCATCGCGCTGCCGATCGCCGCCGGCGTGTTCGAGCCCGCCTTCGGGCTGGTGCTGCGCCCGGAGATCGCGGCGTTGTCGATGTCCGGCTCGAGCCTGATCGTCGCGGTCAATGCGCTGATGCTCAAGCGGCTGCGGTTGCCGTCCCCACCGCAGGAGCAGCCGGCGCCGCGCCCGGCACCGGAGCCGATCCCTACCAGCCCGCGCCGCTGACCTCACCGCGGTGTCGGCGCATCCAGGGGTCGACGCCAGGGTGGGATCGGGTGGCCGGCGCGGCCGTAGGATCGGTGGTGTGGTCCTCGTGTACGAGATCGCGCTCGTGCTGGTGTCCGTGCTGATCGTCTGGTTCTCGGTCTACGTGCTGTACCGCCTGGTCACCGACGACTCCGACGGTCGCCACTACCGCCGCTGACACCGCCGCTCCTGAACCCGGCGCACCTGAGGTGGGCAGGGCGATTCGACCTGACTGCGGTCTTCACGCCCCCGGGCCGGGCCGATGGGTGTGCAGGGCGTCGAGACGGCGCCGGTACTCGTCCTCGTCGATCTCGCCGCGGGCGAAGCGCATGGCCACAATCTCTTCCGGCGTCGGGGCATAGGGCGCCGGCGGTGGTGTCGACCGGGGAGTCGCGGCGCGCACCAGCATCACGATGCCGACGATCACCAACGCCCAGAACGCCACCATCCCGACGGTCATGAGCACATAACCCCAACCGTTCATGCCGTTGCCGTACCAGAACATCATCGAAACCACCCTTCCTCGCCCTCGGTCGGCGCTACCGGACACCGGCTGTCCGACCCGGTCGGCCGCAGCACCGGCACCCCGCGTGGGGCAGCGGTGCGCGGTCCCGGTGTGTTCGCTGTCCACGGTGCCCGGCCTCGATGAGCTCTTCGCCGTCGTTTCCGTGAAGATCTGCTCAAGAACAGCGGCGATGGTCGCCCAGGCGTCCGGGTCGGTCGCCGATTGCCGGAGGGGCCGGGGCGGGAAGGGGCCGCAGCGTCCACGGTCCGGGCACGGAGCGCCGTGTGACCCCGGCTCCGGGCTCGGCGCGGTGGTTCTTCAGGAAATCTTCACCGAAAGGTCCGAGTTGTCGCCGGGTGCGGCTGCCAGGCTCGGATCCGGACGAGGTGCGGCCGGCCGGTCGGCCGCACCGCAGAGGGCGTATCACACCCGCAGTGGTCCGCGTCCCCCGCCGAGGGGTGAGGCGGGCCGGGTTTGCCGCAGCCGCTGTGGGGGATGCCTTCGCTATCGCGACCGTGGTGTCGGCCCGGTGCGTGTACACGACGGAAAGGAATGTTCTTGTGAGGAAGAAGTCTCTGGCCACCGGCGCAGTGGCGGTCGCTGCGGCGCTCACCCTGGCCGCCTGCAGCGACTCGGGCAACGATCAGGCCTCGCAGGCGAGCCCGTCGGCGACGGCGACCACCAGCGCCTCCGCCGAGACGGCCGCCGACCACAACCAGGCGGATGTGACCTTCGCTCAGCAGATGATCCCGCACCACAGCCAGGCCATCGAGATGAGCGACGTCATCCTGGCCAAGGAGGGCATCGACCCGCGGGTCACCGAACTGGCCCAGCAGATCAAGGCCGCCCAGGGCCCGGAGATCGAGCAGCTGCAGAGCTGGCTCACCGACTGGGGGCAGCCGACCATGCCCATGGGTACGACCAGCATGCCGATGGCCACTCCGAACATGCCCATGTCGTCCCCCGGGATGGAGATGCCCGGACACGACATGCCGATGCAGTCCACCACGATGCCCGGCGGCGGACAGATGGGTGGCGGCATGAGCGGGATGATGTCGGCCGAGGACATGACCGCCCTGCGCGACGCACAGGGTGTCGACGCGTCCCGCCTGTTCCTGACCCAGATGATCGAACATCACCGCGGCGCGATCGCGATGGCGCAGACCGAGGTCGACTCCGGGCAGAATTCCGACGCGGTGGCCATGGCGCGCACCATCGCCGAGACGCAGCAGCAGGAGATCACCACGATGGAGAACATTTTGTCCTCGTTGTGACCGCGAGAAAGCCGCCGCGCTCGCGCGGTCGGCACGGTGGGGCCCGGCACGCGGACGTGCCGGGCCCCACCGGTTGGCGGGGAGCACCGCCCGGTCCGACCGCGTCAGTTCAGTGTGTACAAGACCTCGGCCGTGGCGGCGTAGGCGGTGTCGAACCCGGTGGCGGTCAGCGCCTCCACCTGCCCGACGAAGGCCCGCTGCTCCCAGGTGGCGCCGTCCCGGCTGCGCCAGGCGTAGCCGTCGGCATCGATGCCCCACAGCCCGTCGCCGGTGCCAGCCAGCAGCACGAGGGCGGGTGCGTCCTCGACCGGGGTGAAGGTGCGTGCCAGGTCGGTGCTGCGCTCGAGCCCGGCCGGCGTGATCGCCCACACCGCGTCCGGGGTCAGGGCCAGGGCCGCGGCCGCCACGGTGGCACCGGCGCTCCAGGTGGCGCCGGCGTCGGTGGACACCCGGATGCCGCGGGTGCCGTCGAAACCGACCACCACGGTGCCGTCCGTGGCCAGGGCGTGGAAATCCACCTCTCCGAGCAGGGACCGGTCGGTCCAGGTGCGCCCGCCGTCGTCGCTGCGGCGCAAACCCAGCGGGTTGGGGCCGGGGTTCGACGGACCCGGATGGCCCGAGGCGACCAGCACGTCGCTGCCGGACACCCCGGCCAGCCCCATCAGATCGTCGTCGGAGGTGCCGACCTCGGTGGTGGCGCCGGACGGCGCGACCGCGACCAGTCCGCTGTGGGTGCCGGCCAGGATCGTGCCGGCGGAATCGACGCTCATCCCGTGCACGTGATCGAGCGCCGGGGACAACGCAACGCGCGGTGCGGTGGCGGCGCCGGAGGGTACGGTCGCCGCGCGAGGGGTGTCGGGGGACGAGCATCCGGCCACGAGCAGGGCAGCTGCGGCCAACGCCGACACCGCGCCCGGCAGGCGGGACACAGACATTCGGGGGTTCCTTTCTTCGGGCCGGACGAAAGGGGTGCCCGGCGGGAGCATCATGCCGAGGCCGAGACCTGCGCGTCGGTCGGCGTCGGGGGTGGGGCGGTGAGCCGGCCGGTGCGGTGGAGCAGAAACAGCGCCGCCGCGCACCCGGCCCCGATCGCAGAGAGCAGCACCCAGATCAGCCATTCCCGGCCGGCGTCGGCGGCCCATCCGAACACCGCCCCGGTGCCGAGGTTGCCCAGCAGGATGCCCACCCCGACGACGGTGTTGTAGAACCCGTAGTGGGTGGCCACGAGCCGGTTCCCGGAGAGCGCGACGACGGTGTCCATCTCGAACGGGAACACCGCCGCCGTACCGACGGCGAGGATCGCCGCCGACAGCACCAGCGCCCCGGCGGCCACCGCCCAGAAGGTGCCGGCGGCGGAGGACACGGCCACGGGCACGAACGCAGCTGCCATGATCACCATCCCGACGGCCAGGCTGTGCCCGGTCCCCCAGCGGTTGCCGCACCAGGAGGTGATACGTAGCTGCCCGGCGATCGCCACCAACCCGGAGACCGCGAACAGCGAGGTCACGAGCACCGTGCCCGATGCTCGGTCCAGGGCGATGACCTCGGCCTGCAGCGGCAGGGCCAGATACACCTGGAACGAAAGAACGTACGAGCCGATCATCGCCGCCGCGAACAGCACGAACGGCCGGTTGGCCACCACCGTGCGCCAGTCGTCGAGTATCGAGGTGCGCGGGCCGGCGGTGGCGGTGGGCTCGACGGTCTGCGCCGGCAGTGCCCGGATCTGTATCACCGTCAGCGCCGCGAACACCGCCGCAGCCACCAGCGCGGTGATCCGGAAGTCCACCGCGGTCAACGCCAGGCCGACCAGCGGACCGAGCAGGATCCCGGCCTGGTAGAAGACGTTGAACACCGCGAACGCCTCGACGCGGCGGGGTCCGGCGTCGGCGGCCAGATAGGCCCGCACCGCGGGGTTGAACAACGCGCCGGCGAATCCGGTGGCCGCCGCGGCCACCAGCACCGCCGGCAGCGAGTCGACGGCGGCCAGCAGCACGAACCCGGCGGTGCGCAGTAGGCAGCCGGCGACGATGAGCGGCTTGTACCCCAGCCGGTCCGCCAGGGTGCCGCCCAGCAGGAACATCCCCTGCTGGGAGAAGTTGCGCACCCCCAGCACCAACCCGACGGCCCAGGCCGCCAAACCGAGTGGGCCGGCCAGGTAGCTCGCCAGATACGGCATGAGCATGTAGAAGCCGACGTTGATGGAGAACTGGTTGACCATCAGCACCTGGCTGGGGCGGTCGAAACTGCGGAAGCGGGTCGCCAGGGTCGTCACGGCCGCAGCTCCGCGGGGTCGACGACGGTGGTGCATCGCGTCCACGAGCGCACGACACGGTCGGTGGGATGGTCGATGGTCACCGGCTCGGTCGGTGCCGGTCCGTCCAGCAGACCGTGCTCGGCGCAGAAGTCGTCGTTGTAGACGGTGTCGAAGTACCGCTGCGGGCCGTCCGGGAAGATCGCGGCGATCCGAAGGTCCGGGGAGTGGGTGCGGGCGAGCCAGCCTGCGGCCAGGGCGACCGCTCCCACGCTCCAGCCACCGCTGGCGTGGTGGGTGGCGGCCAGGGTTCGGCACGACCACACCGCCTCCCTGGGGGCAACCCAGTGCACCTCGTCGAACGCCTCGTAGTCGATGTTGCCCGGATGGATGCTCGACCCCAGTCCGCGCATCAGACGGGCAGCGGCGGGCTGGCCGAACAGGGCCGATCCGACGGTGTCGACGCCCACCAGTTTCAGATGGGGGCAGAACTGGCGCAGCACCCGGGCGATGCCGGCCGAATGTCCACCGGTACCGACCGAACAGACGAGCATGTCGACGCGGCCGAGCTGGGCGAGCAGTTCCAGGGCCAGTGACTGGTAGGCCTCGACGTTGTCGGGATTGTTGTACTGGTCCGGGCACCAGGAGCCGGGGTGCGCGTCGAGCAGCTGACGGACCCGGTCCCGCCGGGCCTGTTGCCATCCGC
This sequence comes from Rhodococcus sp. YH1, assembly GCF_009939605.1. Classification (NCBI taxonomy): domain Bacteria; kingdom Bacillati; phylum Actinomycetota; class Actinomycetes; order Mycobacteriales; family Nocardiaceae; genus Rhodococcus; species Rhodococcus sp. YH1. The sequence continues at coordinate 63,793 of NZ_WVTE01000277.1, forward strand.
CGCTCGGGTGCGGTTCGGTGACCAGCTCCACGTCGGCACCGTAGGCGGCGAGCATGCGACGGATGATCGGTTCGAGACCGGGGTCGGTGACCACGGTCACCGGGTGACCGTGGACGATACCGGCCAGCGCCAGGCCGAGTCCGAGGGTGCCGCTGCTCGATTCGATGATGCGGGCCCCGGGGATCAGCTCGCCCCGGCTGTGGGCGCGTTCGACCATGTGCAGGGCGGGGCGGTCCTTCATGCCCCCGGGGTTGTTCCCTTCGAGCTTGGCCCAGAACCCGGCGCCGGCATTGGCGAAGGGCTCACCGATCCACAGCACCGGGGTGTTGCCGACCATGGTGGTCGGCTCCGGGCAGCACGGGGCGGAGGTCAACAGCCGAGCCGACGATCGCGGCGGAGTGGAAACGGGGAAGACAGCACTGTTCATGACGAGTCATCTCTGTGGTGGCGCGCACTGAGCGCACGATGCGATGGGCAGCACGAGACGGGCCGACAGGGGGTCCCCCGCGGCCGGTCCACTGCCGATCAGCACCTGCTGATACAGAGTTCGTCGAGGATCGCCCGGCCGCTGCGGGCCGGGGCGGGCACCGGTGGCGGGGCCCGCGACAGGGTCGGGGCGTGCCGCCGGGCGACCGCAGCCGCAACCATCACCGCGACCAGCGTGACCACGGCGATCGGACGCCCGGCGTTGTCCGCACGAGGGCCGAGGAACAGTTGATCGTGGTGAGGATCGAGGCCGGACGAATCGTGATCGACATGGGCATGCCCGGGCGCCGTTTCCGCACCGGGTTGCGCGGTCGCACTCACGTGCACGTCGTCGTGATGAGGGCGGTCCGCCACGGTCAGACCACACTGCACCAGGGTGTGGCCGAGAAGGTAGAAGACGACCAATGCGACCGCGGTCCGCAGGGGCGGAGAAGTCGATCGGGCCGTCACAACTCCCCGACTGTAGCAGCGCATCACCGTCGACCCGCCCGGCCGCGCACCCCGCCACCCCGTTTCGGCACCCGCACCGACACTGCTGGGTCAGCGGATAAGCATGCGATTGGAGAGACGCAAGTGATGCAAGTGCACTAGCGTTACGGTGTGTCGCCTTGACAAACACCCCTACACCTCTCCAATCGGACATTTCTCGTGAGGCGGCGGGAGGCAGTGCCATGCACCGCACACACCGCGGCCGGTGGGCCGCCTTGATCCTGGGAGCCTCCACCGTGGGGCTGACGGTCCCGCTGCTCACGGCCCCCGGGGCCGGAGCGACGCATCTGCCACCGGAGCCGGTGGCGGTGTCGGTGGCCGACGCGCTGACCACCACCGGAGCCGACCCCGCCGGGCAGGTGGTCGATCCCGCGCGTTGGCAGACGGTCGCGAACATCGCCGCCACCGGCGTGCGCGCCGCCCGGGACAACGGCGCAGTCGCCGACACCGTCGCCGCCCTGCAGTCCCTCGCCGGCTGCGCGGCCAGATGGAGCGCCCAGGGCGCTGCGGCCGGGGCGAGCCTGCTGTCGGTGTGCCGCTCCGAACTGACCGGACTGGACTACAGCATCGCCCCGCGCCTGCTGGCGGCGTTGGCCACCGACCCCGGTACGCCCCCCGCACCGGGTCGTCACCGCCCTCCGGCGCCGGAGCCTGGGACGCCACCCGAGGAAGACGACGCGCCTGCTGCGGGCACACCCGATACGGCCCCCGGCAACAAGAGCGCCACCGGAGGGGAAGACCCCGGCGCCGCACCCGCAAGCCCCACCCTGCCGCGCCCGGCCGACGGCGGGCACTGGGGCGGGACCGGGCGGTCCGTCGCCCCGACCGCCGGGGTGATCACCTCCACCTTCGGGGACGGGCGGGGACACGGAGGCATCGACATCGCCAATACCATGGGCGCACCGATCGTCGCCGTCGCCGACGGGGAGGTCATCAGCGCCGGACCGGCACAGGGCTACGGGCTGTGGGTACGCATCCGGCACGACGACGGCACGGTGACCACCTACGGCCACAACAACACCAACCTGGTGACGGCCGGGCAACGAGTCGAAGCCGGGCAGAAGATCGCCACCGTCGGAGATCGCGGCAACTCCACCGGACCCCACTTGCACTTCGAGGTCGAAGACCGCTCCGGCGCCAAGACCGACCCGGCGCAGTGGCTGGCCGACCGCGGCACCCCCATCATCGCTGCGGACTGACCTCCGAGCGGGCAACCGCACCGCCCCACTGGCACAGCCCGCAGCGCACCCACCCCAGGCGGCGCACGACAGCTCGAATGAACCGGTGCCACGCCATGCGCGCCGGCAGGTTCCGAAGTGCGGGGGTGCTGCGGCCCACTCCTGCCGTGTCCGGACACCGAAAGTCGAGATCTCGTGAAGATCTGTTGAAGAAGACGGATCTCGCAGGCGAGGTGGCACATCGGGGAACAACAGAGCGCCATAGTGGGACGATCCCGCCCCCGAGGGTTACTCGGCTCCAGAAAGGTCACGGCCGTGAACATGATGGGCATGATGGACCAGGCGCACACCCTGCTGCACCAGCTGATGATGTGGCTCCACCAGATGGGCGGGATGCCCATGATGAACATGCCGATGTAGCGCCGCCGCTCGCCGACCACCCGGGTCTCGGCCCCGGCAACGGGCACCGGCCCAGCAGGCAATCCCGGCCATCTACAGCGGAAAGTCACAACGGCGAGGGCGCCCACACGGTCGCCTGCGCTCGGCGTGCCGCGACCGGTACTGCGGCGCTCGTCGCCGGTTCACACGTCCAGCGTCACCGAGCACGACCACCCTTCCGGTCCTCGGTCGAGGCGCAGCTCGTGGAGCGACACCGCCTTCGGGACCGCACCGATCTGGGCCACCGCGGCGGCGTCGACCATCGAGAACCGCGCCTCCGCTGTGCCGCCGCCGGATTCGACGACCACGTCGATCGGGATCTCCCCGGCCGTGTCGAGCAGATAGATCACCTCGTCGAACACCGCGACGAGCAGGTCCTCGTCGCCGTCGGCCGTCAACGGGCGGTTGCGGACCCGGCCGGGTCCCGCGGACGAGATGTCGGCGAAGCTCGCGACGGCGCCGCGCACCGACTGCGCGATGCACTCGTCACGGGTCGGTGCCCACGCCTCGATGCGCAGATCCGCCGTGTGCGGCACCGACCGGTACCCGCTTCCGTTCATGATTCGCTCCCGGGCCTGTGCAGCAGGCACTGCAGATCCTATGGTGGAACGAGGCCGCCGACGTCGCGTTCCCGCCCCCGGATCGGACAGTGATGAGGATCGTCGAGGAGACCCCGTACCGGTTCCGGATCGATCGGGCCGGCGCGATGCGCGTACCCGGGATCGTCTTCGCCACCCGGTCCCTGCTCCCCGTCGCGGAGGGGGACGAGGCGCTCACCCAGGTCGCCAACGTCGCGACGCTGCCCGGCATCGTCACCGCGTCGTTCGCCATGCCGGACGTGCACTGGGGTTACGGCTTTCCCATCGGCGGGGTCGCGGCGACGGACATCGACGACGGCGGCGTCGTCTCCCCCGGCGGCGTGGGCTTCGACATCTCGTGCGGCGTGCGGCTCCTGATCGCACGCGACGCGGACCGGTCCGCCCTCGCGTCGCGCCTGGGTGTGTTGATGGACCGGCTCGGTCGCGTCGTACCGCGCGGCATGGAGACCCGGGGCGTGTGGGAACTCCCGGACCGTACCGTGCTGCGGCAGGTGCTCGCGGGCGGCGCCCGCTTCGCGGTGGAGCAGGGGCACGGCGTCGCCCGCGACCTCGAGCGGTGTGAGGACCGTGGCGTGTTGGACGGCGCCGACCCGGACGCGGTGAGCGACCGTGCCGTCGAGCGGGGCCTCGGTCAGCTCGGCAGCCTCGGGTCGGGAAACCACTTCCTCGAGGTCCAGGCCGTCGAGCGGGTCTTCGATCCGGACACCGCGCGGCTGATGGGGCTCGACGTGGGCACGGTGTGCGTGATGATCCACTGCGGATCCCGCGGCCTGGGCCACCAGATTTGCACCGACCATGTACGTGAGATGGGTAAGGCAATGGGCCGCTACGGGATTCACGTCCCCGACCGGCAGCTGGCGTGCGTTCCGGTCCGGTCGCCGGAGGGGGAGGCCTATCTCGGGGCCATGGTGGCGGCGGCCAACTACGGCCGGGCCAACCGGCAGTTGCTCACCGAGGCGGCCCGCCGGGTCTTCGAGGAAACGGCCGGCACGACCCTCGACCTCCTCTACGACATCTCGCACAACCTGGCGAAGATCGAGCGGCACGAGGTCGGCGGCCGGGTCCGCGCGCTGTGCGTGCACCGCAAGGGCGCGACGCGGTCCCTGCCGCCGGACCACCCCGACGTGCCCGCCGACCTCACCGATGCAGGGCAGCCCGTGCTCATCCCCGGCACGATGGGCACCGCGTCGTACGTGCTGGCCGGTGTCGCCGGGAACCCGGCGTTCTACTCCACCGCGCACGGGGCCGGTCGGGTGCAGAGCCGGCACCGTGCTGCCCGGCACACCGACGGCCGGGCGGTGCGCGACGCACTCGAGACGCACGGGGTGCTCGTGCGGGGAAGCTCGTGGCGGGGACTCGCCGAGGAGAAGCCGGAGGCGTACAAGGACATCGACGCGGTGGCGGAGGTGAGCGAACGTGCGGGCCTGGCCCGCCGGATCGCCCGGCTCGTGCCGCTCGGCGTCGTCAAGGGGTGAGCGCCGAGCGGCCGGACCGAATGTCACATGCGTTCGATTCGATCGAACGCATGTGACATTCGGTCGCCCACGGACGGTGTCGAGAGTTTCTGCATTGGAAACCGCTGCCCGGCAACTTCTCTCAGGCGATACCGCGGATGGGCCATTGCGGGTCCACGTCCGACGCGTCGCGGCCGAGGCCCGAGAGGTACTCGGCGAAATTGCGTTGCCGCTCCGCGTGCCAGGCCGCCTGGTCCGTCATGATGTCCAGGTCGGCGAGCTGCGGGAAGCGGGTGCACAGCGCCCGCGCCAGTTGCCCGGCCGCGAGTGCGTCCGCCTCGGCCTGATGGGCGGCGGTCAGCGTGACGCCGTACGCAGCGCAGACCGCCTGCAGGGTGCGGCCGCCCTCGCGGCCGCGGTCCATCTCGCGGTCGACGACGTACGGGTCGAACACCAGGCCCGTGGCGAGTCCCGGCAGGCCCAGCCGGCGGCCCTCGGCGTCGATGACCGTCAGGTCGTAACTGGCGTTGAACGCCACGACGATGTGATCGCGGACCCAGGCCTCGCACAGTGCCTCGCGGATCTGGGCGTAGCCGGCCGTGTACTCGAGGCCCTCGGCGCGCGCCCGCTCCGTGGTCACGCCGTGGATCGCCGACGTCTCCTCCGGGATCTCGATGCCCGGATCGAGCAGCCACGTCCGCGACGCGACGGTGTCACCGTCGAGGACGACGACGGACGCGGTCACGATGCGCGCGATCCGCGGATCGCGGTCGGTGGTCTCGAGGTCGAACGCGCAGATCGGTCGATCGGGCCAGCGCGTCATCGGGGGTCCTGTCGTCGGTCGTGCGGGCGGTGAGGGCGGTCACGGCGATTGTGGCCGCAGCCACCGACACCGTCCGCCGGGCGGCGCGACGTCGTGCGCCGGACCGGCCGAAATGGCTCCGTGCGGCACGAAGGCGTACGCTGCTGGTGTTTCGTCAGGCCCCCGGAGCGGTTCCGGGTGATGTGGAGGAGGTGGGACTCGCGATGCGCAGTCGACCTCCGAGTACCGGCTGACGGCAGCCCGTACGCGTCCTTTCGGTGCGCGACGGTTGCCGTCGCGTGTACGTCCCACGGCGAATGCCCTCGCCGTCGTCCCCCGTGCCCCCCGAAAGGCCGTGCCGACATGCTGCCGAACCGTTCCGTCCGTGCCCTGCTGCCGCGTCGCTCCGCGGCGGCGACCGCCGACCCGTCCGCCGGGTTCGGTGCGTCCCTGCACCCCGCCGTCGCGTCGAGTCCCGGCCGTGACGCCGCGGGGGCGGAGAGCAGCATCGTCGACAGCGCGGTCTACCGTGACGGCCGCCGCGTCGCGTCGCCGGCGACGCTCTCGCAGGCCCTCGACTGCCTGCCCGAGCCCGGCTCGATGGCGTGGATCGGGATGTACCGGCCCACCGACGCTCAACTCAACGCCGCCGCAGAGCAATTCGGGCTGCACGAACTCGCGGTCGAGGATGCCATCGTCGCGCATCAGCGCCCGAAGCTCGAGCGGTACGGCGACACGCTGTTCGTCGTGCTGCGGGCCGCCCGCTACGTCGACGAATCCGAGCGGGTCGACTTCGGTGAGGTGCACGTCTTCGTCGGCCCGACGTTCGTGCTGACCGTCCGGCACAGCGAATCGCCCGACCTGTCGGCGGTGCGGGACCGGATGGAGAGCGAGCCGGATCTGCTGCGGCTCGGCCCCGAGGCGGTGCTCTACGCGATCCTCGACGCCGTCGTCGACGGGTACGCGCCGGTCGTCGCGGGCCTGCAGAACGACATCGACGAGATCGAGACCGAGGTGTTCAGCGGCGATCCGCGGGTCTCGCGCCGCATCTACGAACTGTCCCGCGAGGTCATCGAGTTCCAGCGGGCGGCCAAGCCGCTGCTCACCGTGCTGTCCGGTCTGTCGTCGGGATTCGCCAAGTACCGCACCGACGACGAACTGCAGCGCTACCTGCGGGACGTCACCGACCACGCCACGACGGTCGTCGAGCAGGTCGACAGCTTCCGTCAGCTGCTCGGCAACATCCTCACGGTCAACGCGACGCTGGTCTCGCAGATGCAGAACGAGGAGATGCGCAATCTCAGCCGGGCGAGCATCGAGCAGAACGAGGAGATCAAGCGGATCTCGGCGTGGGCGGCGATTCTGTTCGCGCCCACGCTGATCGGCACGGTCTACGGGATGAATTTCGACACCATGCCGGAATTGCATTGGGCCGCAGGATATCCCATGGCCCTACTGATGATGGTCATGACGTGCGCGGGGCTCTACGCGATCTTCCGCCGCCGCGGCTGGTTGTAGCCGGCCGCGGCGGACGGCGACCTCAGAGTGTGTCGGTGCAGACCACGAAACGACGCTCGCTGTAGACGAATCCGCCTTCGGAGACGGAGCAGTCGTTCACGTTGTCGGTGTTCTGCAGGATCTCGGTGACCTTCTCCGTCTCGGGGCCGGGCGCGGCGCAGTCGACGCGTTGCGGGTCCTCACCGGAGATGTCCATGCAGCTGTCCACCACCCAGTCGACGTCGAGGCACAGGGCGCCCACCTCGACACCGGCGGAGGACTCGTAGTAGGTCTGGTCGGCGTCCGAGACACACTGCTCGCTGGAGTCGACGATGTCGATCACCTTGTAGTTCGAGTCCATGCTGCCGCAGGTCGCGTTCTCGATGGTCGCGTCGTCGACGGTGCCGCCGAGGCGCACGCAGTCGCCGATCTCGACGTCGATGTCCAGGCCGGAGGAGCCGGGGGACGTCGGTGCCGTGGTAGTGGTCGGACGGCCGGTGGTGGTCCGGGTATCCGATGCACTCGCCGACGTGGTCTCGGACCCGGACTCGGGCACCGCCCGGGGCTCGACGTCCGATCCGCACGCGCCGAGTACCAGAGCCGCCGCGGCCAGCGCGACGGCGGTGCCGCTCACCCGTCGAATGAAGTTCATGGGGGGAGAGCGTACGGAATGTCCGCCTCGGGCGGGAAACGTAGGGTGATTTCTCGCAAATCCGGCGGGCACGAGTCGGCTCGGGGTGCGACCATGGGCCGGTGCAGCTGCCCGTCGCTCCGCCGATCGCACCGATGCTCGCCAAGGCCGTGTCCGAGGTCCCGGCTCAGCCCGCCGACGGCGACCCCGAGTGGTCGTACGAGCCGAAATGGGACGGCTTCCGCGCCGTCGTGTTCCGCGACGGCGACGAGGTGGTGTTCGCCTCGCGCGGCGGCAAGGACCTCGTGCGGTACTTCCCGGAACTGGCGGCGGCGGTGCGGGCCGAGTTGCCCGCCCGGTGCGTCGTCGACGGGGAGATCGTGGTGCCGCGCCCGCGCGACGGCCGGATCCGGCTCGACTGGCAGGCGCTGTCCGAGCGAATCCACCCGGCGGCGAGCCGCATCGCGTTGCTCGCCGAGCAGACCCCCGCGCAGTTCGTCGGCTTCGATCTGCTCGCGATCGGTGACGAGAACCTGATGGAGGCGCCGTTCGCGCGGCGCAGGGAGCGGCTGCGGGCGGTGGTCGGCGGCGGCCCCAGCTGCCACGTCACGGCCGCCACCCGCGACGCGGACACCGCCGGCCGGTGGTTCGCCGAGTTCGAGGGTGCCGGTCTCGACGGGGTCGTCGCCAAGCGTCTCGACGGGCCCTATGTGCCGGACAAGCGGGAGATGCTCAAGGTCAAGCACGCCCGCACCGCCGACTGCGTGCTCATCGGCTACCGGCCGCACAAGAGCATCGACGGGGTCGGGTCCCTGCTGCTGGGCCTGTACGACGGCGGCGACGAACCGGTGATGGTGGGCGGTGCGTCGGCGTTCACCGTCGAACAGCGCAAGGAGCTGCTCGCCGAACTCGCACCGCTGCGGGTCGGCGCCGACGTCGTCGCCGAGGGGGAGCCGAGCCGGTGGCGGACGGCGGTGGACCGCCGATGGATACCGCTGCGGCCGGAGCGGGTCCTGGAGGTGGCCTACGACCAGATGGAGGGCAACGCCGAGACCGGCCTGCGGTTCCGGCACGCGGCGCGGTTCCTGCGGTGGCGACCGGACCGCGAGCCGCGCAGCTGCACCTTCGAGCAGTTGGACGTGCCGGTGCGGTACGACCTCGGCGACGTCCTCGACCGGACAGGAGTGTGACCTCCGGTGCCCGATGCGAAGCGTTCTCCCGCGGTAGAACTGGACGTCGGCGGCGTGCCCGTCCGCCTGTCCAACCCCGACAAGGTGTACTTCCCCCGGCTCGGAGAGGCCGGCACCAAGCGCCGCCTCGTCGAGTACTACCGGACCGTCGCGACGGCCGGCTCGGCGCCGCTGCTGCAGGCGCTGCGGGAGCGGCCGACACATCTGCAGCGGTTCCCCGACGGGATCGAGGGCGAGGAGATCTACCAGAAGCGGGTGCCTGCCCGCCGGCCCGACCACGTCGCGACGTGCGAGGTGACGTTTCCGTCCGGCCGCACCGCCGACGTGCTGCGGGTGCGCAGCGCGGCGGACGTCGTGTGGGCGGCGAACCTGGGCACCGTGACGTTCCACCCGTGGGCGGTGCGCTGCGGGGACGTCGACCGCCCGGACGAGTTGCGCATCGATCTCGACCCGCAGCCGGGGACCGCGTTCGACGACGCCCGCGCGGTCGCGCTCGAGGTGCTGCGACCGCTGCTCGACGAGCTGGGTCTGGTCGGTTTCCCGAAGACGTCGGGCGGCCGCGGCCTGCACGTGTACGTCCGCATCGTCCCGGAGTGGGACTTCGTCGGCGTGCGCCGCGCCGGGATCGCCCTGATGCGGGAGGTGGAACGCCGCAGCGGCGGCCGGGCCACCACCGCGTGGTGGAAGGAGGAGCGCGGGCAGCGCATCTTCCTCGACTTCAACCAGAACGCCCGGGACAAGACGATCGCGTCGGCATATTCGGTGCGGCGCACCCCGATCGCGACGGTGTCGACACCCCTGACGTGGGACGAACTCGTCGACGCCGACCCGGACGATCTCACGATCGCGACCGTGCCGGGCCTGCTCGAGCGCCGCGGCGATCCGATGGCCGCGATGGACGAGACCGCGCAGGCGCTCGACGTGCTGCTCGAGATGGCCGAGCGGGACGCCGCCGCGGGCCTCGGCGACCTGCCCTACCCGCCGACCCATCCGAAGATGCCGGGCGAGCCGAAGCGGGTGCAGCCGTCCCGCGACACCGACCGCAAGCGGCCCGGCTAGGGATTCACCGGGGCGGTGACCTCTCGTGACCGCATCGATGCCCGCCGACCCGGTGAACCGGTGCGCGTCTCCGTAGACTCCCCCTGGGGGATTCGGTTTGCGGGGGACGAGGCCGGAGGAGGCAGTCACCGTGTCGGTGGTAGCGGATGCGCGGAAGTCGGTTCGGGTTCTCGGTGGTGGGGCCGTGGTGGCGGCGGCCGTCGGGGCCGCACTCGTCGCGGCGCCGTCCGCACAGGCGGTGACGTGTGCGGCGCCCCCGGGTTCGGCGGCCTCGGTCACCCAGCTCGACGGGCGGACCGCGTGCGGCGCGGTCGCGGACGCACCGAGCGGCGCGTGGGCCCACGGCGACGGCGGAGTCGGCTTCGCCGACGCGCGCACCGGGGCGCGGGTGCTCGCGGCCGGGCTCTCGGGGGGCGCCGGGGCGGGCGAGGCCCGCGGCGGTTCTCTCGCCACGCTCGGTTTCGGTGAGGACGCGCTGGCCCTGGGCATCGTCGAGGAGCCCGCGACCGCGCTCGTCGTGGCCGGCCCGCAGTCCCAGGCCTTCATCGGTGACCTGCGCGACCCGGTGCTGTGCGAGGGGTCCGCCGCGACCGCCGTCAACCTCACCACCGGCCGTGGGTGCGTCGTGCTGGGGACGTTCCGGTACGTCACGCCCTGACCGGGAGCCTGCGGAAAACCCGTTCGGGACCGGACGCTGCGACGTAACCTGGCGGCACGATGTCGACTGGGAGGTACCACGGATGACAGCCCGACCGGTGCGGGGCGCGGCGGCGGTACAGGAACCGCCGCCGACCGAGATGCACGTCGACCGGCGATTCCTGCCGCTCGCGGATCGCTTCTTCGACCTGTACCGGCTGCCCCGGCACGGGGGCGGGGCCCTCGCCGCCTACCTGGACGGCGAGAAAGTGCTCGACATCTGGGCGGGCTGGGCCACCCGCGACCGGCGGTGGAACCGCGACACGGTGTCGCTGTCCTTCTCCACCGGCAAGGGCGTGGCGTCCACCGTGGTGCACCGGCTCGCCGACCGTGGCCTGATCGACTACTTCGCCCCCGTCGCGCGGTACTGGCCGGAGTTCGCGGCGGCCGGCAAGGAGGACGTCACCGTCGCGGACGTGCTCACCCACCGGGCCGGACTGCACCGGGTGCGCAACCTGCGGCCCGGCCGGATGGGCATCGTCGACTACGACGCGACGGTCCGTGCGTTGGCCGCCGCCCCACCCGACCCGCGCCGGCTGGAAGGCCCGGGATACCACGCCGTCACGTACGGCTGGCTCGTCGCGGAGATCGTGCAGCGCGTGACCGGGTCGCCGTTCGTCGACGTCGTCCGGCAGGAGATCGCCGAACCCCTGGGTACCCCCGAATTCTGGTTCCGGGTGCCGGAGGAGCAGCGGCACCGCATCGCCAAGCTGTTCCCGCGGATCAATCCCGCTGGCCTGCACTGGGGGATGACCGCCTCGGTGCTGTCCCGGGTGAGCCTCACCCGGGGCCTCGCGGAGGCCGCGATGCCGGAGGAGTTCGACGAGCTGGTGCGCGATCCCGCGGTGCACGACGCGGTGATGCCCGGCTGGAACGGGGTGTTCTCGGCGCGCGCCCTGGCGCGGATGTACGGGGCGATCGCCGCGGGCGGCACGATCGACGGCGTGCAGTTCCTGCACCCGGAAACCATCGAGGCCATGAGCGAGGTCCAGGTGCGCGGCCGCGACTACGTGCTCGGGGTCCCGATGGCGTGGCGGCTCGGCTACCACCAGCCGGTGTTCGTCAGCCGGGAGCGGCCGCGCGGGGCGCTCGGCCACTACGGGGTCGGCGGTTCCGGCGCCTTCGCCGACCTCGACACCGGACTGTCGCTCGCGTTCACGACGAACCGCCTGGGCAGCGGTCCGATCGCGCTGGGCGATCTGCGCCTCGCGCGGCTCGGCGCGCTGGCGCGCGACCTGGCCCGCCGCGCCTGAGGAAGGTGCCGCGGCGCCTACCCCCACGATTGATTGTTCGAAGCAGTTCGATACGGAGGGAGCGACACTGTGAGCCACGTGTACCGGGTGATCGAGGTGGTGGGTTCGTCGACGGACAGCGTCGACGACGCGATCAAGCAGGCCGTCGCGCGTGCGGCGGAGACCACGCGCCACCTCGAGTGGTTCGAGGTGATGAACGTCAGGGGCCACATCGACGACGGGGCCGTCGCGCACATCCAGGTGACCGTGAAGATCGGCTTCCGCATCGAGCCGACCGACGGCTGACGCGTCCGGTCCG
>NZ_WVTE01000278.1:0-27542 GCF_009939605.1 Rhodococcus sp. YH1
CAAACACCACTCGCCGAGCCTAGAACCAGAGCCGTTAGTGCGTGAAATCAGAGACCGATCCCGACGAGAACCAGCAGGTCACAGACGTGAGCCGTCGATCATCCCGAAAACGTGAGCCAACTCGGGTGAGACCCGGAGACCTGCTATTAGGATAGAAAGATGTGACGATTCCGGACTGCGTAATCAGATACACGATTGACTCCGCGATAACGCGCAATGCGATCACATGCCGGCGCACTTCTCCGGGCGCCCACATACGACACCTGCGGATAGCTATAGAAATCAGGATCTACCTTCGTGCGCTCCGCAAGTTGTATCAAATTGTCATAACAGGACTTCCCCCCGCTCCCATGAACATCGTAAACATGAGCGCAAACAGAAACACTCCGGCCGCAAACGACCATGCAAGCAGCCTTAAATTAGGCCACAAATAATGAATTGCTAAGGCTGCCGTTATCGCCGGGACTCCCGGGACTACCCATTCATCGATAAGCACACTCTGGATTGCTGGAGATACCTTTTGAACCAGAATCCAGAACAGGCATCCGAGTATCGCGCCCAATATGCACTGTGCGACTCCCACAAATCGACGAGCGCTAATTAATTTCTTACCGTCCGGAAGATCACCCATCCGAAAGTCCAATCCTGTCTATTGGTTACCTATTTCGACCAGGCAATCGCGAGCCGCCCGAGCAGACTCCCCTCCATCAGAGAATGGCATGTCGATCGGTGTCCATTCCGTGGAATCCTGAGCTACTCTGTCAATGTGTGAAATTGAGAAATTTTGATCATCAGCCGGGTGGACGATTGCAATAGACCCATTATTCTGCACGTTCCAATTGACACCTAGTCCCCATAGTCCCTCTCGAATAAACCCTTCGGTTGTCCTGAACCTGATCGCCACAACGTAGTAATGCTCGTATGGAACCGAAACTCGGCTACGGATCCATCGGTCCTCCACCGCAACGGACGCCAATGGCGTAAGGCCGCCGATCACTGACCTGCCTATGATTTGATCTGTTACTGACGTGTCCACCGAGAGGCACTGGGAGTTTTCCGGTTCCCGGATAGATCTAGCAATCGCCACCACCATCGCCGTAATGGCGACTACTGCTACGGCGAGTGCTGCTAATTCCAGTGTCGACCACTTGCGCGGTAAGTTCACTTCTCCTCCATTCGCCTCCTTAGAACAACTTGCGGTGGGCGCCTTTGATACACCCGGGTGGTCAATCGAGATGCCCCCGATTGACCACCCCTCGCACAGCATCTACGGATGGCGTAGCGCGATCAAGTCATTGGTGTTGGGGTTGGACAGATCGATCGTCCGGGGGTCAGGAACAATCCGGGCTTCTCGCGCGTACTGAACGCAGGTAGTATGGATTCCATCCGGGTTGTCCTCGTTTCGTAGACCGACATCAATGCCCGTCTTGTTGTTGTATCTGTCCATCATCCCAGCTTCCTCACTCCCTGGGACATCGAGTTCGTGAGCCGTCCCCATCTGCCTGGCAAAATCCGCATTGGCTCGCTCGGTGCTATAGCCCATCCACATGCAGTGACGAGCAGCATCCGTCCGGTTGTCTTCCTCACCATTCCTCTCGGGAAATGCCTCTTTGGCCTGTTTGATAGACACATCAACATATGGTTTGGCGCGCATGCAGTCGACCGGATTTGCTTCACAAACCTGGCGCTGCTGAATTCCAGTTCCCCACCATCGCTGAACCTGATCTGCGATCTTGCCTGGCGCTTCCGTAACGCTATCCGACACAGACTGGATAGGAAAGGCTGTGAACGGCGCGAACTGGTAAGTGATCTCAGCACCGCTTGCAGACACCTGGACATTTACGAGCTGCCCGCCAGCATCGACAGCGATGGGGTGGCCTACTGCGCCAAGTACGACGCCAGTGGGGCTCAGGAGGTTAACACGTCCGCTTCCGCTCTGGAGGGTGTAGCCCGAGGGGAGTGCCAGGGCCAGCTTGAATGTGCTTGAAGCTTGCGCTGTCGTGATATCGAGGCCGATCTCGACAGCATTCGATTCCATCGGACGGAATTTCACGTCAAGTCCGTCGCCGTGCAAGACGATGCCGTTTGAGAGAGCGGCTGGCTGGAGCGGGGCCGCAGAGGGAACCCCGAAGTAAAGTGACAGGCCTGTCGTTCCCAGCGGAAGCTGGAGCCCAGGCGAATAGATACGCCCGTTCTGAAACTGCTGCTCCACGGCAATATTCGGATGCGATACCTGATCTGAGATTGGGTATCCGTAGGTACCTTGCTCGTAGCCGGCTCGTTCCCACTGCGTGAGGAGGGGGCCACTGATTGGATGTGCTCCGTGTGCGGGGTGCCAGTAAATGACCCCGCGTTCGAAGCGGTCCATCTGGCCTTGACCGTCGGGCAGGCCGATCTGGTCCTGGATGGGGTAGCCGAGGAGAGTGCCCCCCGGCGCCAAGCCACCGACCGAGTTGTACTTGTCGCGGAGCGGTCCGTTGCGGATGGCGGAGCCGATCGCGTTCTGGAAGGCGACGTAGATGGCGCCCTCCTGGAACTCCTGCCGTCGACCACCATCAGGGAGAACAACCTCGTCGGTGGTGGGGTACTTCAGCCATCCGGCTTCGTAGCCGTGGATCCCCCAGCGGTTGAGGAAACTGTTGACCACCGGGTGCGCGCCGGTGGCGGCGGACCAGTAGATCGGGCCGTTGGCGAAGGTCACCCGCTCGCCGGTGCCTCCGGGGTTGACGATGTTCCCGCTGGTGGGGTACGACAGGAAACTCGCCGGCCCACCGAGGCTGTTGTACTTGTCCCGGATCGCCCCGCACACCTGGAACCACGAGGGCCAGTAGACCTGGCAGCTCGAAGCGGTCAGGCTGCGGGAGGACCTCAGGCCTGCCTCGGCGATCTCGGCCTTGTCGGCGTCCTCCTTGGTGAACGGCGCCGGGACCTCTTCGCGGTCCGAGCGCATCTGCCCGGGCACCAGCGTGGATTTCGGGTTCTCGGTGGGGTGCCAGTCCGGGTCCGGTTCGGCGGTCTTGGACGAGCGGGCCGGATCGTCCGGCGGCACCGGCTGGTCGGCGGCCGGCGGGGCCGGCCGCAGCTCGGCCGGCAGCGGCGCCACCGTCTCCGCCGGCGGGACCGCCGGTGCCTGCGCCGGGGTGGGGGCGGGTGCCGTCTCGGGTCGGGCTGTCTCCCGGCCGTGCGTGGGCGCCGACTCTGCGGTCGGGACCGCCGCCGGCGCGGGCACGGCCGGTGGGGTGGTCTCGCACGGCGGGGCCGTTGCCGACGTCGTGGTGGTCGGTGTCGTGGTGGTCGGGGCCGCGGGCGTGGTGGGGGCTGCGCACGGATCCGCGCCGGCCTCGGGTGCGGCGGTCGCGGGTGTGGCGGCCGGCGCGCGGTCCGGTGTGCTTGCCGGCGCCGAGTCCGACTGCGTCGTGGTGGCCGGGGCCGACTGCGTCGTAGTGGCCGGAGCCACAGGAGTGGTGGTGGGCTGGGCCAGCACCGTCGTGGGGCCGGTGGCGACCAGCAGGGCGGTCGTGCCGGCGAGCACGCAGCGGGCGGCCCACCGGCGTCCGGGCGTGCGCGGGGCACGGCGATGGAGCGATTCCATTCAAGACCTACCGTCTTTCGCAGGAACAAGGACCAGCGGTGGCGCCATCGCTGCCTGAAACCTAACCGGTTTCCCACCAACCACACTGGTATCGGATAACGCTTTCATTACATAAACCGTTTGACCGGTATGTTCTGTGATGCGGCCTCGCCCCGGTACCGACGCGAGTCCCTGACCCCCCGAGGACGCCGGTCGGCACCGACCTCGGCGCCGACGCTGCCCCGGTCCGTCCGCGCGGGGGCGGATAGGCCAGGCGCTCAGGGTCTCGGCGGAGACGGCGGCGCAAGGTGCGTTTCCCCGCTGCCCGTAGGCTGTCCGGGCGGTCGGACGTGGGGGCCGCTACCGGGATCCGGAGGGAACGGCGCCGCGAGGCGGGCGGGAGGAGGGGTGGTGGGGACCACGCAGCACCGGGGCCGGGTCACCCGGTTCCACTTCGTCACCGTCGCGGCCGAGTTGTTCGCCGCCGCCGGGTATCACGGGGTCAGCACGGGCGAGATCGTCGCCGCGGCCGGCTCGAACAAGGGCGCGCTGTACTACCACTTCCGCTCCAAGGACGACCTCGTGGCGGCGATCATCGACGAACAGCACCGCCGCTCGATCGCCCTCGTCCAGCGGGTCACCGCCACCGACGCCGCGGCGCTCGAGCAGATCGTCATGCTCAGCCACGCCCTCGGCGAGCAACTACAGCAGAGCGCGCTGGTGCGGGCCGGGCTGCGCCTGTCCACCGAACTCGCCGACCGCACCCCCGTCCACCCGTACCGGGACTGGATCACCGCCTGCCGCACCCTGCTCGACCGCGCCGCCGCTGACGGCGATCTACGCGAGGGTCTGGACCTGGATGCGGTGGCCCGATTCGTGATCGGGGCGTTCACCGGCATTCAACAGCTGTCCGGGCTGCTCCCCGACCGCCCCGACCTGCCCCGGCGGATCGACGAGCTGTGGGACTTGTTGCTGCCCACCCTCGTCGCCGACCCCGACCGGCGCGACACGGTACGCCGCGCCCGCTGGGCACCCCCGATCCCCGTCGCCTGAACTCCACTCCCTCGGAATCCGCCCCAACCCGTCTGCGCCGGGCCGCCCTCCTGCCCTCCCGCGGCCGGCCGGCCTCATCGGTGGCGGGCAACCACTGGCACGGCTAAGTGGCATCCTCAGATCGTTCACCAGCCCAAATGCCCTTGAAGTGCTCGGCCTCGACTTGATGATTGCTTTCGTACCGGCGGCGAAGTCGATTATAGAAACGTTCGGGAACACGGGCGGAGTCGAGACGGGACCTGAAGATCTTGTCTTGCCGAGTTCGCAGCTCCTCTGCCAGTTCGTTGAGTCTCTCCGGCGAAGCGGTGTGGGGGGTGAGGCCCTGTAGCGCGTCATCGATCCGCTCGCGGAGTTCGATCTTGGTTCGAGCGACGGACCGCTGCTGCACAAGGCTCCGCAGGGCGAGGGCTGCTGCGGGCAACGTGGGCGCGATGTACCAGGCCAAGAGTTGCCACACAAACCACTGCGCAGCGAGAGAGACGATCAAACCAACAGCGAGCCATGCCGACAGGCCTGCGACGAGCCTCCAGGCCCACGCCTCACGCTGGTCAGCGTCCCAGATCAGGTTCTCTCGCTGGCAGAGCGTCTCTGCGATGGGCGAAGGGATGCCCCGTACATCGAGATACCAGTTCCGCTTATCTCCCTTTCCGTACCGCGCTGCGGCATCCGCGACGTCCACGAGAGGAACCGGGCGTCCTAGGTCCGGATTCCAGGGTATCTTGAACAACGAGGTATCGAACTGCTCTTGGATGAGCACTGCGCGATTGTTGGAATTCTTCGTCACAAGGGGCCAGACGATCTCCGTCAGCACAGCGAACACCACGCCGATAATCACGGCGGCAACTCTCAAGTCCGGGAAGAGAACGGCCGCTAGGCCCGCCACACTGAGAATGAGTGCCACACCCCAACGCGCCGATTCGACACGTTGGGCCTTCGCGTGCTCCACATCAGCAGCTTGAAGGAGTCTGATGTGCTCGACATCGTTCTGCCGATCGTTGATGTCCTGTACCGCTCTAGCGTTCATGGACGCGGCATCCTCCCGCCGAATAGACTGCGCCATAGTTCAATTGCCGATTTTTCTTGCCCTTCGGACTCTGCGAGAATCGCCTCCTCGGCAATCTGGAGCCATGAGCGGAGTACGCGTTGAAGGTCCGTACGTTCCGAGGCAGGCACACCGGCGTTGACATCGCCTCCGAGTTTGGCGGGGTCAGGCCAGTCGTCGACGATCTGGTCCGCGGCAGAGGCGAGGAAGAACCTGATCTCGTCTTGGTAGCGCCCCAGCCTGGGTTCGACAAGGTCGAGGGCCATGACCTCGATCAAGAAGGATGGGTTGAGGGGCTCCCCGGCTTCCCTGTTGATGGCCTTGAGCATCTTCACGAGCGGAACGAATTTGCCGTCGCAAGCAGCGTTTTTCTCGGTCACCATGCGCGCGTGCTCGTGCGGATTCGTATCCATCCACTCCACGCCGTTCGGGATGCGGAAGCCGGTTTCGGTGGCGAATGCCGGTGCGACCTCGTACGAGGCGACGTCCTCGCCGGCATACGAAATCAGGGCGACAGTATCGTCGCCAGTGACATCCGGCCATCGAGTGGACAAGACTTCGACGAGTGCCCTTACGGCCGCCGTTCCGGTGCCTTCGGCGAGGTACGCTTGGGGGCCTTCCGGGTCGATCACCACAAAAATGTCGACGTCCTTGAGTTTCTTGGTCTTGGTGTGCCGGTCGTAGCTGCCCGTCAAGAAGTCATCCGTCAGGGTCCATCGTGTGCGGACGTGGTCGCGGACGAGCTTGTGGCGGCTCTGTGCAAGGTTCTGTTCAGACGTAGTGATCTCGAGGTTGCTTTTCAGTGCGGCGAACGCCGTGTCGACCATCCCCATGGGAACTCCTTCTCAGTCAGCTCATGTACACACGGGCCGAAGCGGTCGCGTCGGGGGCCGTGGCCAGTGTTCCGATGGTTCGTGATCTCAGGTTTGCCGTGGACGCGCTCGACCCCGGGCTCCAGCCCGGTTGCGGGGTGCGGGGTCCGTTGAAGGCGCAGAAGAGCTTGAACGTGGTACCAGCAGGTACAGCCTTGAGCTTCGCGAGGTATCTGAGCATGGAGGCGTTGTCAGCGGTGAATCCGCGATCCCCGAAACCCTTCGCGGTATAGGAGACCGGGAACTCGAAAATCGGATCGACAGTCCCGGAGTGGTGGCATTCCACTGACACCGACGCGAGGGACCCTTCAGTGATCCATGCGGCGATTGCTGCGGCATCTTGATCCCAGCTCTGGTAGAGACGACTGGCCTCGATTCCGAGGGTGGCGAGGATGTCGGCGATCGACGACAGGATCACGTCCGACAGATGCGTGGCTGTGTGAGCTCGTGTGTAGGTGTTGGTGGAGGTCGACGTACTCATCAGTTACCTCCCACTCTGCGTAACGCGGTGGCGTCGATCGTTGCGGTCGAGGGGGTCCGCGCTTGGGCCTGGTAGGTCGGGGCCGGAGCTGTCGACACGTGTTCGTTGTCGGCGGCGGCGGACTCTAGTGCGCCTTCGAGATGGTCAGGGGAAGGAATATGCAACATCCAACCGTTGGTGGCCGAGGCACCTCCGGGAATAGGATCGAGGTTTTCCTCCACGGTGAACGCGTTGTCACCTCTGACGATTCGGATCGAGACGTACATGCCGTCATCGACGAGAACCAGCGGCACCTGGTCCAGATAGCCGCCCGCGGCAAGCGCGGAACCGATTCCCTGGAGCTTGTCGAGGCTGGCGGCCACAGATCCCTCGGGAACAGCGCTGCTCCGCTCGAGCGTGTCTGCAAGCAGCTGCACAACTCTGCTCCACGCGTCTGCGGCCGTACGGACCGGAGATCCGGCGATTGTCCTACTGCGCTGCATGCTCTGCCTCCAGCTCGTCCAACACAGCAGCTTCCGCGGCCGCAAGTAGGTCTTCGATTTTCAGTTCGTTCGGATCGAGTGTTACCTCGAGACGGCGCAGCATCGCATCGGTCACGAGTTTTCGCACAGTCCGGCCGTCACGACCGGCCAAGTGGGCCGCGACCCTCCGCAGTTGCGGATCCCCCGCCAACGCGCCCAGAGCCCGGTACTTGGTCGCGAAACCCTGCAGTGCGTCGGTAAGGATCGCATGGACCGCCTCTTCGTCCGGCAGCGGCATCAGCACCGTGATGTCGGACCTGGAGAGAAACGCCTCGTCGAGCGCGGACGTGAAATTGGTTGTAGCGACAGTGAACAGATGTGGGAACTGGGAGGTGTTCTCGTCCAGAGCGGTCAGGACGGCATCTGTTGCTCGATGCACATCTGCAGGGTTCGCAGACAGGGAAGCCGCTCCCCGTGCCACGGCCATGGACTCGACCTCGTCCAACAACACGATCGTCGGTACCCCGTCGTCGGCCAGCGCAGGAATGATCTCTGTCAACAACTTCGTCACCCGCTGTTGGCTCTGTCCGTGCTCCGCGCTCATCAACCCATGGGGGTTCACCTCGATCAGGCGGGCACGTTTGGGACCCACCACGGCAGCCATTTGTTGTGCCAGTCCGCGCGCGAGCGTAGATTTCCCGGTCCCGGGGGGACCCGTCAGCACCGCCAAACCATGCAGCGCAGTGACGTGGAACGGAAGCGTCGTCCGCAACTCCAGACTCAATACCGCGGCGCGCAGAAGCCGATCCTTCACGGATCGATCGACCACGATCGAGTCCCACAATCCTTCGTACCGAGGCAGCGGCACCAGTTCGTTGCGGACCACGCATTCCGCTACATCCATCTCATCACCTCCACAGTTGAGCAGCGCGGCAGGTGAAGACGACGAGGCGCCGCGCTGCCAGGCCGAGTGTCGAGCATGGCATGGACTACCGACACAGAAGGGGCTCGCAAGATGACCGAAAGGGGATTCCGTCTCTGGTCACCGTCGCGTTAGCGGCCAGGTCAAGCATTGCAGGCGGCAGTTGCCTTCCCTACTGGGAAGCTGTTTCCACGTCGTGATCGGATTCGGTACGGTCCGACTCTCGCGGTGCTGCCCGGAGTCCAGGGTCAGAGCAGTCGTCGGAGCCGGGCGGCGTCTTCGAGGTCGTGGCGGAACCGGTCGAGGGTGGCGAGGGTGTACATGCCGTCGATCTGCTGGTCGACCCACAGCTGGTGGATGCGGCGCAGGTCGGCCTGCCGGGATTTCCAGCCGATGCCGTCGATGACCGCGATCATGAACTGCCGGGGCAGGCGCACATCGGCCATTTCCTCGATCTCGCGGACGGCGTCGGTGAGTTTGCTGCCGGTGGAGTCGAACCCCTTGGCGGCGACGACGGTTCGAGTAGACGGGGTCGATCGAGCCGAGCCGAGCCGGTCGTGGTCATGCCGGAGAACGGGTCGAGCACGATGTCCTGCGGCCGCGACGAGGCGGCGATGCACCGCTGCGGCAGATCGACCGGGGTACATCGCGAAATGGCTCGCCTTCGACGGCCGGACCGGCACCCGCCACACGTCGCCCGGG
Source organism: Rhodococcus sp. YH1 (assembly GCF_009939605.1). Lineage (NCBI taxonomy): Bacteria > Bacillati > Actinomycetota > Actinomycetes > Mycobacteriales > Nocardiaceae > Rhodococcus > Rhodococcus sp. YH1. The sequence goes on from NZ_WVTE01000278.1 coordinate 9,105, forward strand.
TTGGAGCCGTTCTCGTCCCGGATCGCATCCAGGTCGACAAGTACGACCGGCTGCGGGTGAGCAGGAACAGGTGCTCGTGCCGGCGGGTCAGCCGATCACGCACCGACTCCGGCGTGCCGCTCGGCTTGTGCCAGATGATCTCGTTGCGCAGGAAACCACCCCGTCCGCCTGCAGCGCCAGCGCGAGGTGCCACGGGATTCCGAGCAGACTCTTGCGGGGGCGACCGAGGTGGTGTTCACCCGTCGGGCGATCACCCCGACCGGTGCCCGCGGCCGGCCGTGCCGGCGTCTGCGTGCCCGGCGTAGGTGTCGCCGATGTTGACCCACAGCATGCCGTCGCGGCGCAGCACCCGCGCGACTTGCCGGAAGACGCGGACGAGCGTGCCCACGTACGCCTCCGGGTTCGACTCCCTCCCGAGTTGCCCGTCCCGACCGTCGTAGTCGTGGAGGTTGAAGTTCGGCGGACTGGTCACCGCCGTCTGCAAGGCATGTAGATCGCCTTTCGTAACGCAGGTGGGTGAGCGCTGCGCGACAGCCGCTTCCGACGGGGCGCCGGCGGCTGCGGCGCGTGTCCTGCTGCCGTGGTGGGGGGGGGGACGGCGTGACCTGCACGAACGGGGCCGATCACGTCGCCTGGGTGGCCGTGCGCACCTCGCGCAGCTCGGCGCGGAGTTCGTCGGCGCGCTCGCGGGCGGCATCGGCCTGGGCGTGCGCGGCCGCGGCCTCGGTGCGGGCGGCCTCGAGGTCGGCGCGGACCCGGTCGGTGCGCTCACGTTCGGCGGCGGTCTCGGCACGGGCGGCGGCAAGGTCGGCGCCGAGCCGCTCGATGGTGGCTGCGGCGGCCGCGGCCGCGTTGTCGGCGTCGGCGCGCAGGCGGGTGAGCTGGTCGCGGTGGTCCTCGGCCTGCGCGGTGAGCACGCCGATCCGGTGCTCGAGGTCGGCGACCTGGGCGCGGTGGGTCTGCTGCGCCTGGTCGAGCTGCCGTTGCCACCGCTCGGTCGCCGCGGCGTGCTCGGCGGTCAGGGCGGTGAGCCGGTCCCGATGCTCGGCGTGCAGCCGGTGCAGGGTCTGCTCGTGGTCCCGGCGGGCGGCCTCGAGCCGGGCGGTGGCGTCGGCGGCGGCGGTCTCGGCGGCGGCCGCGGCGGCGTCGGCGTCGGCGCGGTCGTCGAGGGCGGTGCCGAGTTGTTCGCGCAGGGCGGCAATCTCGACGCCGGCATCGGCGCGAACCTTGTCGGCGTCGGCCTGGATCCGCCGCAGGTGCGCATCGAGCGCGGCCGGGTCCGCCAGCAGCTCGGTCGCCGCGGTGATCGAGCGGGCCACCTCGGCCAGGCGGTCGACGGCGGCGGCGGCCTCCTGCCGCAACAGCGGGACCGCCTCGGTGAGCGTGGTGATCGCCGAGGCCGGATCGGTCGGCGTCGCCTGCCGTTGCTGGTCGGCGCGGGCCTTGTCCTTCTGCCGTTGCCTCCAGGCCCGCACCCGCTCGGCGTCGGAGGCGTACTCACGCCGCCGCCCACCCTTCGCGTCCCCCACGTCCCTACCTCTTTTCCGCCGGTCGATGTCCCCACAATCGTACCATAACGTTTCGTAACGTACTTTACTTGATACGTACGATTGGCGGGTCTCGGACACCCGGAAAGCCGCCGCGGCGGCGCGGGGGGCGCCCCCCTCCCCGCGCCCGCCCCGCGCCCACCCTGTGAACGGCTCCGGCACCGGCGGAACGATGCCACGGAGCGGACACGGCGTGACCCTGGTCGACCTGCGGCGCGCCGCGGTCGACCACACCATCGACACCACCGGCGACGGCAGCGGCACAGGGAACGGACGGGAATACCGGCACCGATGGGTGGTACGCGGCCACTGGCGCCAGCAACCACACGGCCCACAGCGCTCGCAGCGACGACCGGTCTGGATCGAATCGCACCTCAAAGGCCCGGCCGGCGGGCCACTACTCGCCACCGACCAGGTCAGAGTATGGCGGCGATAACCGTTTCCCGCCCCGGACGCCGGACACAGCGGGGGACCGGCGACCGGCCCCCGGCCCTCATCCCGACCACTACAAAAGGTCAGCGGCCCCGGCGTCGGGGGGAGAGGCCGGGGCGCCCGCGCGTTCGGGGAGTTGATGCCGGATTCGGAATTTCTTTGATTCCGTCCGTTCCGGTATCGTCCAAGTCGATGTCTCGTGTCGAGGCCGAGTTCGCGGGGCCTTCCCGGGATTGAGGACTGGGCCTTGGCGCACCGACGAGTGCGTCTCAGCGGATTGCGTTGTCCTTGACGTACAACGTGATGGCCTCCCGCATGACCTCGGCCGCTCGCCGGCCTTGCGCCTGCGCGATCGCGTCGACCTGCTCACTGACCGCGATCGGAAGTCGAACCTGCCGTCTGGGCGATTCGGTGCCGGGCTCGGCGTGGGGGTCGAGACTCGGGCGTCCGGCGTGCGCGCGCGCCAGCAGCGCTCGCCCCACCTCGGCGGCCGCTGAGCCCCGTCGCGCCGTCTTCGAGTTCTCCGGGAGGACCATGTCGTCCTCCGCCCATCGAGCCGCGTCCTCGTAGGTCTTCTTCTTGGTCATTGCTTCCTCCATTCCTGCCGCCCGCATGGAATCCGGCTGCATCAGTCCTCCAACCGTTCGAGGTGCTTCTTGCGGGCCTCCATGACGTGAAAGATCGTCACGTCGCGGCGACCGACCTCGACCATCACTTCGAGCCACGGCGCTCCCAGTCGGCGCTGAGGACCGATGAACAGGGTGGGCCGGATCGTCGATGGAGGCCGCGGCTCGTCGAACTCGGCCTCCATGTACTCGGCGTGCGCGATGGCATACTTCGCGTCCTCAATGTCGATTCCGTGCTTGAGGGCACTCTCGGTCCACTTGATCGCCATAGTAATACTGTACTACAGAATTGGCTATTTGTGTACTACACAATAGGTATTGGGTGGGACGTCGTGTGTCGGCACTGGAACCCGCTGGTGCCGTGAAACGCCAGTTCCGCGGGGTTGACTTGACGGGTGTTGGCCGGACTCGGGGTTTGTGTGCCCGTGGTCGGGCGAGCTGTGCGGAGATAGACTGAAGGCCCCGGGGCGGGTTCTTCAACACGGTGAAACGAACCTGGACGACGTGGGAACCGACGTTCCGGCCGTACCCGCGGCTTGAACCGACGACGCCCGAGAAGGGCGTTGCCGAACCACTTCACCGAGGTTGTTCGACACGCTTTAACGACTCTGCCGCCGGTTCCGCTCTCGTTGAATCTGCATGTACACCCCGGCTCGGCTGAGGCCGAAGCGTTTCTGTAGCTGGGGGACGGTCTCGGTGCCCGAGATGTACAGCTCGTAGATCCTCTGGCGTTGCTCGGCGGTGAGTTTCGGTCGACCTCCCGGGTATCGGCCTGCGGCCTTGGCTTGCTCTCGCGGTCCGGTCAGACGCAGCTCGTAGATGCCGGCCTCGAACGCGGGAAAGATGCTGGTGAACAGTTCGAACGCCGTTCGTCCCGTCTCGGTTGCGGGATCGTAGACGGTGCCGCCGACACGCAGGCGGGCCTGCCGGTCGCGGATCGCGGCGGTGACCTCGCCCAGTTCGGCGGCGGAACGGGCGAGCCGTTCCAGGCTGGTGACTACCACCGTGTCACCGGGATTCAACGCATCGAGCATGCCGGTGCGGTTCGGCAACTCGTGTCTGGTGCCCTTCAGTCCGGTGTCGATGTGGATACGGCGCGGGGCGACGCCGAGGGATACGAGCTGTGCTCGTTGCTCGTTCTCGTCTGATCCTTCGCCGGTTCGGGCGTATCCGACCATCACGGCGCTCACTCTAGTTCAGTTGACAACATTGAAGATTGGACCCCGTCTTCTGGATCGGGAAGCTACCGGTGGTTATCCGGTGGCAAGCCGGTGGCGTAGCCAGTGGCGCGGCAGAACTGTTCGTGTCAGGACGCAACAGTCGTCCGCTTCCCGAGTCAGCTGTCCACGGTGGAGAGGTAGGCGATCTGTGCCCGGAGGTTCGCGGCCGCAGCGTCCAGATCGTTCGCAGTGATCTGCGCGTTGAGGGAGGCGACATCGGCGGCGGCTAGATGCCGGGAGAGACGGTCTATCACAAGGGTTCCCACGGCCAGCTCCTCGGCGGCCCGCCTTTCTTCGGCCAGCCGATGAACCCGGTCGAGGGCTTGCTCGACGAGACGAAGCGAGACGGCCCGCTCGATGAGCGCGGAGCGACTGTGCGCGAACGCGACCTGCCGGCGATCCCATTCCTGCCGCACGTAGGAGTCGGGGCCGGTGTGGGCAGGCACCTCCGGTGTTGCGCAGCGAAGTTGCAGCAACTCGTAGGTGGTTGCAGCGAAGTCGTGCAACTCCATGTGCAGGGCGACAACCGAGCGGTGCCCATATGCAACCGGATGCTGCCAGGCCGGGTGCATTGCGATCCGATCGACGATCCCCTCCACCACGGTCAGCAACCGGGTCTCGTCGTTGTCGAGAGTGGCCGGCCACCGCAACGAGGTTGCGGCCGACTCGACCACTCGCACCTCGTCGGCGCTGAGGCCGAGGCCACGGCCCTGCCACCACCGCCGGCGCGGGAGTCTGCTGTAGTCGATGGACCCCCCGGCGCGGACCACTTCTTCGAGCCTGCGTTGCACCGGCTGCGGCACCGAACTCCAATTCACCACGATCGCGGTGCGCGGTAGACGCTGCGGGTATCGCAGCTGGTCACCGACCCACTCGCGTGCTGCCTCATGCGCGGAATCTGCCACGGAACCCCCTCCTACTCCAGTATCGGTGCGGGTGTTAGGCGGTGAGGGGTTCCGGTTCGGGCACGAACTGCTGCTTGACCAGCTTGGCGATGGCGAACGTGGGCGTGCCGTCCTCGAACAGCTCTCGCACCCGATCCCTAACACTCGCGCCGCGGTACCCGTCGTCCTCCAGTGTCCAGATCAGGGCTTTGAGCTGGTGGGGGCCGTCGATGTCGGTGGATCGACGGGTGGTCGGAGCCGTGGCGGGAGTTTCGGCGTGCTCGTCGCGGGTCTCCGGTTCGCTGGACGATTCGGCGGTGTGTGTCGGCTCGGTGCGGGACTGCGTATGGGGCTGTGCGCTGGGGAATGCTTGCTTGATCGCCGTGGTGCGTAGTTCGTCGGCGGAGACGCCGAACGGTGCGGTGTCGGGCTCGGACATGGCCTTGAGGAACTTGGTGAACGCGCTTCCCCAGCAGCGCCGGTTCTGGCCGGGTGTGGACATGGTTTTCCGGAACTGCTCGACCGCAAGGTCGAGGTGTACCCCCAGCTTCTTCGCGGTGGCGCGGTTGGCGTTGTTCGGCTGCCACTGCGGGTGCAGCGGCATCGGCTTCGGTGTGGTCTCACCGGTGCGGCGCTTGCGTTCGATCAACCGTGCCGAGAATTCGCCGGGCGGGGCGGCAGCTGCGCCCGAGGTCGTTTCCGCGGAGGTCGAACCGAAAGAGATCTCTGTATGGGTTGTTGGTGATGGGTTGTTGGTAGGTGGTTCTTGTTCGCCTGCGTTGTGGCGCACCCCCCCGGTGCGTTGTGGCGCACCCCCCCCCTGCGTTGTGGCGCACCCCGGTGCGACCTGCGGGGATGCGGGGCTCATGTTCACGACATAGAGGTTGGACGTCTGCTCGGGGTGTGCCTTGTCCGGCCTGTCGAGAACCCAGTCACGCCTGTCGGCGGGATTGCAGAACCGGGGGCGGACGTCGTGGATGAGGCCGGCTTCGCGCAGTTCGGTGATGTACGGATCGACGGACCTTCCCTGGCGCATCCTGAGGCGCTCGGCGAGGGTTTCCTTCTTCGGCCAGGCCCACCCCGTGTGGTGGTCGGTGAACTTCTTCAGGTGCGCATACAGAGCCAAGGCTTGTGGACTGAGGTCGTACTCTTCGAGGACGGTGAGGTCGATTAGAACGAACCGCCGCGAGTTCTCCGGAAGAGAGTCGCTGGTCTGGTCCGACCGATCGGGAAAGGTGCTGCCGCTGCTTTCGGGCGGGGCGGTGGTCATGCTGGGTCCTCTCGTGGAGGAAGACCGGAGACACGCCCGTCTTGGGATGGGTCCCAAAGTAGTCAGGTGTTCAAAGAACCTGTAGCATTACCGGTGTGTTGGGCCAGGTACGTGCTTCTCTACTTTGGGATCCTCTCCCTTGAGAGTGTGTATCTGATCTTCAATTTGCTGAACCCCTCGGCTGCCAACCGGGGGGTTTCGGCTTTTTCTGGGGCTTAGCTCGCTTTCTGCCGGGTTTCGGCGAGGTAGTTGTCCACTGCCTGGCGGATCAACTTCGACACCGTGAGTCCTGTCTGGCGGGAGAGCGCTTCGAGCTCTTCGTCCACAACATCGGGGAATCGCACCGAACGACGTGGTGATTCGGGCGTTTCACTGTTCGGGTTCAGCCGGAGCTTTCGCTTGGTGTGAGGTGCGTACTTGCGTGGCTTCGGCTCCGTCGCCATACCTCTCCCCGTCCTCCCCCGACTCGCTGTGTGCGGGCATGACCCTACACCGCTGGGCCACAGTGCGTCGGACACTATTCGGGTTCGGCGTGTCGCGCCGTGCGCGAGATTCCAGCTGACCAGTCGTTGGGCTCCGGGAGGCTGCACTGGGCCGGCCTCGGTGCGCACCGAGGCCGGCCCAGTGGTTCAGACTCGCTCGGTTTCCCGGTTGCGCTCGCTTGCTTCGGCCGTGGGCAACGGTGGCACCGAAAATCCCTCGGCTTCGGCGGCGTCCCGGAACTGCCGCCAGCGGCGACTGACGGTGGATTTGTCGATCTTCAACCGTTGCGCAACGTCGATCTGCTTCAGTTGCGGCTCGCTCACGAGCATCGACGCCACGATCTTGACGGTTTCGTGGGAATCCGAATCTTCGAGGAATCGCAGCAACCCGTCCCGGGTCTGCGGATAGCCGTTGCAAGTCGCACCATCGGAGCGAGGCAGGGTGTTCTCGGCAACGGCAACGGCGGTTCCTGCCCCGTCTGCATCGTTGCGTTCGGACGCCTTCGTAACCGGCAGAGGCGCAACCGCTTCCTCAGCGGGATGCAACTCCGGACGGCGCACACTCGTGGTAGTGCCGGTCTCGTGGTCCCAAGGGGTACCAAGGGCGGATGCTTCATCCTCGACGTTGACACGGTGCTGCACCGGATCTTCGTCCGTTGCGACGGCCCGGTGCTGGGCGCGTTCGTCGAGGACAACCTGCAACAGCATCGTGAACAGGTGGAACAACGCCAGCCACAACAGCGGGAAGATCGCCGCGATGATTGCCGCGATCCACGGGGTTTGCGGGATGAAACCGAGATCCTCCCCCGCTGCCACGCGGGCGAGGTTGCGATCAGCCATCTGCCACGAGTGGTAGGCGTTGCCGATCACGCTCAGTGCGACGGTGACGATCGCCAGTGCCATGCAGTACAGGCGGGCGTAGTTGTATTTGCCGGACACCCGAAAGATGACATAGCCGGCCGTTGCAGCAGCCTGTGCAACATCGATGGCAACCGGTGCCATCCACGCCCGCCCTGGTTGCACGTTGATCTCGATCGCCAGAGCGCGCAACGCATCAAACGAGAGGGTGAACGCCAGCGCTGCGAGAAACAACGCCATCGCTGCAACTGCTGCGATGGCCAGCATCTTCGAGTGGCTCATCGGCCGATTCCTGCGCAACGGGGCCTGGGACTGGGTTGTATCGTCGGACATGACCTGGGGATCTCCTATCTGGTGGTTTTCCTGGTCAGGGCGTCCTGCGGAGCGGCAATTCCTTGCAGGACGCCCGTCATTCCTGTGAATGCAAGCAAAACAGGCATTGAAAGCGTTGGTTGGCTTCAGGTGTCAGCGAGCGGTCGACCGGGAGAAAGGGGCGCATCGACTCCCTCGAACGGTTTCCCGCCGTTGTGCAGTTCGGACCGTCGCCGGACTTCTTCCGCAATGGCCTTCTCGACGAACTGTGACCAGTTGCGGTCGGCTTCGGCTGTGCGTGTGGCGTTGAAGGCGAGGCGGGCCTGGGTGTACACCGTCGGGGCGATGTACACTGTCACCGCCTTGTTGCTCTGCTTCTTCTCGGGTCGCTCAGCAGGTTGCTCGACTGGTTGCGCGGGTGGTGCAACGTTGCGGTGCTTTGCCTGCAACCCGGACAGATCTCCCGTGACCTGTCGTGCGCCGGACGAGACGCGAGGCAGACCTGAGAGCTTCCGGCGCGGCTCGGTCACGATGCTGCCTCCTCGGCTTCTGCTGCGGTCATGCGGCGCACGACCTCTTCGGTGATGCCCACCAAGTCGTCCGCAACGGACGTGGAGGACTGGGGTGCGAGGGCTTGAGCTTGAGCCTCCCCGCGCAGGACCTCGTACCACTTGGGTCCGTTGCGAACCACGTCGTCGAGTTCGTGGACGAGCAGTCCCCGTTCTCGTGTTGCTGCCGCGGTGGCTTCGGAGTGCCGCACCGTCTTGTCGAAGATGGCGTCGGTGCTGCCACCGAATGCCTCAGCGATTGCGTCTCGAGCGTTCTGTTGAACTTTGGTTGCGGACGTGCCGACACCCGTGAGCACAACGCCGAGAAGGTCGAGGTCGGGATTGTCAGCGAGGACCGCATTGAGGCGGTTCATCACGCCGGCCATGCCCTTGCGGCTGGATGCATCGCTCTTGACCGGGATCAGAAGCCATCGTGCTGCGGCCGCAGCTGCCGTCTGCAACGCTTCGTCGCCGGGTGGGCAGTCCAGCAGGATCATGTCGTACTGGTGCGCGATCGGTGCCAAGGCCATTGCAAGAGCGAGTTTCGCTCCTGCTGGGTCTTTGGATGCTCTCGAGGTGAGTGCTGCTGTTGCTGCTTCGAGGTGGTGCCCGCCGGGAGCGACGTCGAGATTTGGCCGGACATCGCGAACCGGCTCGAGTGGGCCGCCGAATGCGAGTGCTTGCGCAAGGTTGCGTCCCTCGTCGTCGAGCTCGGTGTTGGTGTAGCCGAGATCCTCGGCGACGTTACCCTGAGGGTCGAGATCGACGAGTAGAACCTTGTAGTCGGAAGCGGCGAGTAGGCCACCGATATTGGATGCCAGTGTTGTCTTGAACACTCCCCCTTTGCTGTTGATGAGCGCGACGACTCGTCGTAGCGCCATGGCGTCGCGCTTGAGGGACACCTTCTCGCGTGTGACCACTGCACTTCCCTTCCTGTCGTAGCAATCAATGCAGTCTTTGCTTCTTTTGCCAGCAAAACCGGCATTCCTGGTGAATCGGTGTCACCCAGAGGGTTGTAGGCGACTCATCATTGCTGGCAATGAGAACATTACCAGGTATCACCGTAATGCAAGTATTACTTGCATCAGGCAGACTCCACGGCAATACCGGCATTGCTGGTATTGCGTACCCGCTGCTCAAGGAGGTGGAAAGGTGAGTCGGGGCGATCGCCCCGGCTCGGAGGATCCTGCGTGGTCGAGCAATTGCAAGTATTGATGGCGATGATGTTCACTGTCGGCATTGGCGCCTTCCGTGCACGGGCCGGCTACAGCGAAATTGCCTGTAATGCCATTTCGATGGGGTCTCCGCATCAATGCCAGTATTGCTGGTCCGGCCGGCCTTGCCGGGGCCTATTCGTGAATCTCGCGGTGGGGGCGAAGGTGGATACCGGGGGGAACCTGCGCATGCGGTGTCGTGCATCACGGGTACGGGGGTGGTGTCAGTCGGTACGATACCGGCCGGTCGGAGTTCCGGAGTCGTCGATGGGGAGTCGGGGGAGCGGCAGTCGAAGTGATTGCTGCGCTCCCCTCGAATCGATGTGTGTGCGCCGCGTTCTCCGAGAGGGGAATCGAGGTGCCGAGATGGAGGAGGCGTCTGTGGGCCCGGTGGCGGGGGCAGTCAGTGAGCTGCTTGCACATGCGCGGGGGGACGAAGCGGCCTCCGTTCTCGGTCTGGTGCCGACGATCGAGCGGATACGCGGTCGTCCCCTCGTGGTGACCAAGAACGCCGAGCTCGGCCCTGGCGTCTTCGCGCTCTGGAACAACCATCCCGACCGGGACGAGATTCTCCACGCCCCGTGGGTTGCCCACTTGGACCGCGCAATCGGCCACGAGTTCGGCCACATTCTCATGGGGCATGAGGGACGTTCGGCCCACGACACGGCGCGCCGGACTCTTCCGCCCGAATGGCACGGTATGGCCCGGATGATGCTTCGCAAGTACGGGCAGGGACACTGCCCCGACGAGCGTGAACGCCGACAGGAGGAGGAAGCGGAGGCCTTCGGTGCGGAATTGTGCCGGCGGATCTCGGGGGCCGGCATCGCCAGATCGGCCCGCATTCGGTCGTTGCTCAACGAGGCGCTGTAGCGGTGTACTCGACGATTGTTCTGTCGGTGTTGTTGTGGTGGGTCGCTTTCACCAGGGTGCGCCGATGGCGTCAATCGCACTCGGTTCTGGCGCTCGGGATCGCGGTGGTCTTCGTCTGCATGGCAGCGCACACGACCGTCAACGTGGGGCCGGTCGATCGGTTCGTCAGCAACGCGATAGGCGTTGCCAATGCCGCATCGGCGGTGAAGCAAGGCCTCTTCCTGGGGATGTGTCTGGGGGCAGCGTTGCTCCTGGTGGCGCTGTGCGTCCATGACGCAGGTGCTCAACGCCGTTGGGTAGGACCCTTATCGCTGGGTACGGTCGGTGCGATTGTTGTGGCTGTGGTCCTGTTTCTCGGCGCAGCTGATGCTCCGCAGGCGAGAGATGGCTACCAGTTCGATCAGCTCTACGGTCATCTGCCGGGCTATGCGGAGTCCGCGGCCTTCGTGATGGTCGTAGCTGCTGTGCTGTGCACGATCATCACGGTGGTGGTGGTGCACGGCTGGGATCTCGGCACTCCCGCCGGACGTGGTCTGGCGATCGTGGCTGTGGGGGTCGCCGTTCTGTCGGTGTATGCGTGGATGCGCGCCGGGTACATCGTTGCTGCCCGTGCGGGGTGGGTTGAACCCTCCACCCACGTGTTCGATGTGTCGACCGAGCTGGCGCTGGTGGGGTCTGTGCTGACGATGCTGGGCTTTACGTGGGCGTCCATCGAGAGGTTCTTCATGGGCCGGTCGCAGCGGAGGGACTTCGCGGAGCTGTACCAGGTGTTGGTGAAGCAGCGCTGGCCCGGAGTCATGCGGGAATCGTGGTCTGCGCTCGTTCCGGCTCGGCAGGTATCGGATCGGGCGAGTGAAGTGCTCGACGCGCTGTCGATGCAGGCCGACGAGGACGGGCTTCCGGAACGGGGCAGGCCGGCGACACCGGAGTCGATCGCGCGATGGGTGTGCACCGGTGAATCCGGGGGCGTCGGGGTCGACGGGCTGCGACCCCCTAGCGGGACCGACACGGTGAAGTGGGTGCGGGCAGTCGGTAAGGCGTTCGAGGTGCTTCGCGCTTCCGGTGAGGTGGAGTTGCAGCGTTGAAGGATGTGGTAGCCAGAGGCTTGACCGAAATCGCTGCGCCCTGGACGGTCAATGTCGCATCGTGCCTGACGCTCGGCATCCTGATCGGACACCCCGGGTGGGGGGCTTTCGTCGCGCTGTTCGCCGGGGTGCTGCCGATGATGCTGATCGTGTGGGGGATGGTGCGCGAGCGCATCGGGAACCATCACGTAACGGAGCATTCGGAACGGCATGGTCTGATCCTCGCGATACTTGCCCTGGTCGTCACAGCTCTCGTGGTGCAGCTCGTCGCGCAGGGCCCGGTCGAGATGATCGCGTTGACGTGTGCGGCCATAGCGACTCTGGTCAGTGTCGCTGTCTGGACGAGCATGGTCGGCATCAAGGCGTCGGTGCACATGGGCGTGTGGTGCGGCGTCGTAGCGATTTTCGCGGTCGGGCTCAGCCCCTGGTGGTGGACAGGGCTTGCTCTCGCGCCGGCCATCGCCTGGTCCCGGATGCAACTGGGGCATCACACGAGCAGGGAGATAGCGGTCGGTGCGGCCACCGGACTGGCTATCGCCCCGTTGACCTACCTCGCGGTCGCGAACCTCGTCTCCTAGGGGCGCTTCGGTTCGTCGGTGCCGACGCCGGTGTCATAGGGGTTGTACGCGCGGGCGGCGGATGCCACGTCGTTCGTTCGTAGCGACTGCACCCAGGAGATGTAGCGCACGGCCTGCTCGAACGAGTCGTCGTCGGCGAAGTACTGGAGCGGGACGTGGAAGAAGTCGGCGAGGTCCTGGGCGACCTTGAGTCCGGGGTTGGGGCGCTGGCCGTTGAGCAGCATGGAGATGTAGCCCTGGGTGATCGAGCCGCCGTTGCGCCGGATGCCATCCACGATCTCGTTCATGGTGAACGGGCCTCGGTCTTTGGGGTGCACATTGTCGATCAGATAGCGGAGCTTTTCGGCGAATGTCGCCACGCCCACCTCCTCATCGGGAATCAACAACGGCCCAGGTGAACCGGGCTCGTCAAATCTACAACCACCCCGGCGGCGATCAGAATCGCCGCCAGGGGACTCCTCCGCGCCCATTGCCTATCACCACGGTAATATTACTATTGTGATAGAGACGTATGGGGGTTTCCGCTTGGTCGGTCAAACGTATGAACGCAGGTAAGGGTGCCGGTGGTGTCAGCGTGATCCGCCCGGTCTGCGGTGAGCGCGCATCCACAGCGACGTCACCTGCTCCTCGCTCGTGTCGAGAATGGTCGCCAACTTCCGCCTCTCGTCACTCGTCGGGGAGCGTTCGCCTCGTTCGAGCCGGGAGTAGGTGGACTTCGACATACCCAGCTCCTGGGCGATGTCGGACTGTGCCAGACCTCTGCGAGTCCGCCAGCTGGCGAGGGTCTGCGCTTGCTCTGGCACGACGGCGAGTTCGTGCACTGTGACTCCGAGGACTTCGGCCACTCGCTCCAGTGTGCTCGGGCTCGGTGCACTCTCACCGGTTTCCCAGTTGCGAACGGTGTTGTAGGTGACCGAGGACAGGCGTCCGAGATCGGAGCGGGACAGGCCCCGTTCGCGGCGCACCTCGGTGAGCCGGGTGGGATCGAACCCGTACAGGGCGCGGCGCGGCACTCTCACCTCCGTCTCGGGTCCACTCCGGTAACTCTCGCACCAACTTTGCCGCATATGCGCAGCTGGGTGGAAATCGCCGCCGACATTCTGTAGGAAATAACTGTGGGAAATAACTTCGATCTGGAGTAAGGTCGTAGCCGTGAAGGAGGGGAATATGAGCGCGTGGCCCAAACGCTTTGCGGCCATATCATTTTCGGCGGCTGTGCTGGCTACTGCCGGCCTGGGTACCGCCCCGGCCTATGCCCAGTCGAGCACGGGCGATGAACCGCACTGGCTCGGTGAGCTGGTCTCGGACTGCCCGGATCTGTACGTGCTCGGGATGCAGGGCACCACCGAGACGTCGCCGGACGCGCCGGTGAAGGTCGATACCGGAATGCTCTCGAACATCATGGGTCCGCTGCTCGATCAGGCCCGTGAGCTGGGCGCGAGCGTCGATCGGGCGTATGTGCCGTATCCCGGTTCGTTCGGTGGCCTGACGCCAGGCGGCACCGAGTCGTATGTCGAGTCGGTGACGGCAGGGGAGGAGAACCTGTCCCTGGCGGCGCAGAAGGTGCTCTCGCAGTGCCCTTCGGCCAAGCTCGCCGTCGTCGGCTTCTCCCAGGGCGCCCATGCCGCGTCGAACTTCCTGCGGTCGGTCGGCAAGGGCACCGGGGTCGTTCCGGCCCGCTCGGTCGCAGCCGGTGCCCTGTTCGGCGCGCCGACCCGCAGCCCCGGATCGGGACTGTTCCCCGGGACCTCGCAGACGGCCCCGTCGCCGGTTCCCGGCACCAGGGGAGAGGCGGTCAAGGCGCTGTCGGCGGTGTCGTTCACCGCCCCCGAAGGAGGTGGCATCGGGCCGGTGGCCGATCTGACCAGCAGCTACGGCAGCCTGTCGGGACGGGTGTCGTCCTGGTGCCAGGGCGGGGATCTGGCCTGTGATGCGCCGGCGAACGCCCCGGTCGTGCGGGCGGTGGTCAACGTCGCCGGTCAGGTCGAGGTCGGCGGGGATCCGTTCGTCGCGATCTCCACGGTCGGACGGGCACTGGCATCGACGGCCTTCAAGACCGCCGTCGATGTGGTCAACCAGGACATTCAGGCGCCGAAGAGCGCGCTGTCGGCGATCTCGGTCCAGCCGAAGAAGACCATCTCGCAGCGGCTGGCCGAAGCATCCGATCCTCGGGCGAAAGCTCCGACGGGACAGGAAGTCACGGCAGCGTTGATGAAGGTCGGGCTGATCGGCATCAACGCGGCGGTCACGGTCGTCAAGAAGGTGCTGACCCCGGAGACGATCGCAGCGGTCGCGGCGGCAGGGCTGGCCAATCCGGCCGCGGCCTTCGGTGTGCTCGCGGCCAAGACGGTCAGTGTGCTGCCCGAGCTGGTCCCGCCGGCGACCTCGCAGCGGTTGGTGCGGCAGGCGTTCCAGGTCGTGCAGAACGAGGTCAAGGCCAACCGGGACGCGTTCGACCTGGTGGCGATGACGACGGTGCGCAATGTCGCCGCCGAACACGGCTCCTACGGGTCGGTCCCGGCTACTGCCAGCGGACAGGCCCCGACCCGGTTCGCTGCCTCCTGGCTCGCTGCGGTGGCATCCGACCTCAGCGCTGCGGCCGACTCCACCACCTCCACGACGGTGACCTCCACCGCGACGACGCCGACCACTACGACGGTCCGGCCGTCGGCGACCACCTCGACCACCCCGTCGTCGCAGACGGCGACGTCCACCACCTCGGAACCGGCCGTGACCACCACGACTGTGGTCGACGCGGGACCGACGGTGCTCGATCAAGGCGGCATCTCGGCCGCCGAACTCAACTGATTCACGCCTCGACAGAAGAGAGAACCACTGATGAGCAAGCATCACAGGCCGTCACGGATCGCCAAGGCGAGCGTCGTGCCTGCCACGGCCGCCGCGATCGTGGCAGCGGGCACCGGTGTGGCCTGGGCAGCTCCGGTCGAGCTGCCCTCGCAGGGCGGGGTGACCACCCCGGCACCGTCCACTCAGGGCGGCACCACCAGCGCGCCGAAGCCGCCGGCCAAGCAGATCTACTGGACCCCGCCGCCGGCGCAGCAGCGCGAGTACGCGCCGCTGCCGGACTACAACTACGACACCAACCGCTATGAGCGGCAGTCCACTCCGGCGCCGATCAACCCGCTGGAGCTGCGTGCCCCGCAGCCGGTCGAGCCGGAACCGATCTACATCGCTCCGCCCGAGAAGATCATGATCGGCGATGTCCACTTCAACCAGCCGAATTGGGTCACCGACGACGACCGGGAGCGCACCAACAACACCGCCGGTCTGATCCGGTCGGACGTGGCGACGTTCTACAAGTCGATCGGTATCGAAGCCAGCCGTGCCGATCGTGTCGCTGCTGCTCAGATCGGCGCGACGGTGGCCGGTGCGGCAGCCGGCGGGGCGGCCGGTGCCGTTCCCGGTGCCCTGATCGGCGGCACCATCGGCGGTATCGCCGGTGCCACCGCCGGTGGTGTGGTGCCGCTGCCGATCCCGGTGCTGCCCGAGGTCACTACCGGTGTCGCCGGTACCGCAGCCGGAGCAGCGATCGGCGCTGCGGTCGGCGCGGTTCCCGGCGCAGTGCTCGGTGGCGCGGCCGGTCTGGCTGCCGGAACCGCCTTCGGTGCCGGTGACGACGAAGGTCAGCCCATCGAGGTGGAGCTGCCGGACGTGGGTGAAGACGTGCTCACCGAGCAGGCCGGTTCCACGGTCGAGCAGTGGCAGTCCTCCGGCCCGGTCGGACAGGCCGCCGCCGACGCAGTTCAGAACGTCGTGCAGACCGCTCCGCAGGTCGATTCGCAGGTCCGTGAGTGGGTCGAGGTCCAGCCCGGTGGTGAAGGCGTGATCGCCGGTGTGGACAGCGCTCTGGACACCTTCTTCGGCGGTTCGGCCGGCACTGCCGCCGAGATGATCTCGACCGCGATCGGCGACGGGATCGTGCCGGCCTGATCTGCTCGACCAGCTTTCGGTGGGGGCGGGCACGCCCCGCCCCCACCACCCGACGACGGAGGACACTTTGTCGACCGACAATCGAGGAACACTCTTCCCGGACGTGACCGAGCACTACGGGCCGCAGCCGACTCCGACCGAGACCGTTGCGACCGGATCGCTGTACTTCCCGATCCCGGACGAGACCATCGCCGACGCGGTGGTGGCATCGGACCTCGAACCGGTCGATGCCGACGCGGTGATCCAGACCGAACTCGAACCGATTCTCACCGCCGACACCACCGGCGAGCCCGATCCCGACGTACCTTCTCTCCCCGATCCCGGGGCCCACGACCCTGCCGACAACGGCGATGCCGCAACCGAGGTCGATCCCTATGCCGATGCCCCGGACTGGGTGCACGTCCACATTCCGCGAGGTCCGCTGGTGATCTCGCAGCGCAGCCGTGGGGGTCTCAAGTCCGCGATCGGCCGTGCCTGCCCTCCCCGGCCGACTCCGGCCCCCGAGTCGGCCGAGGCCCCCACCAGCGCCCCCGCCGTGCCGGTCACCGACACCGCTGCCGCTGCTCCCGCGAAGCCGGGCGGCGATCGGTCCCGCACCTGGATGCTCGTCGGCGGCGGTGTCGCCGTGCTGGCGGTGGTCTCCGCTGCGGTGGTGACCGCGATGACCGGCAGCACCGACGAACCACAGGCGCCGCCGCTGCCGTCCTCCTCGGTAGTGGCCTCGCCCTCGACCACCCCCTCGACGACCGCGACCGCGGCGCCGCCGCTGTGGTGCGCCCCGGTCGACGAACCCGACCGGATCGTCGGCAACGGCCCCGGTGGACGCGATTCCGGCCCGGCGGTGATCCAGGCATTCGAGCACGCCTACTACGTCCAGCGGGACGGCCAGGCCGTCGCAGAGCTGATGGTCCTGCCCGGCAGCGATATTCAGAGCTTCATCGACGCCGTTCCGGCCGGGACCGAGCATTGCGTGAGCGTGCTGCCGACCGAGGACCCGAACCGCTGGTCGGTCGATGTGCTGCTGAAGTTCCCGCCCGTGGGAGACGAAGGCATCCACAAGCAGTGGATCACCACCATGCCCGCCGACGGCGGGTTGAAGATCGCGAACGTGGAGAATCGATGAACAACGTTGTTGCATTTCGCCGTAGCCCGAAAATCGAGCAACCCGAACACCTCTCGGCCATCGTGGTGGCCGGCTCCGGGGGAGCGGCCGCGACCACGACCTGCCTCGGCCTGGCCACCGCCCTGCGCCTGGGAACCGATGCACAGGTCGCGGCGATCGACGGCACCTTCGGCGGCGGAAACCTGCTCGACCGCGCCGGGGTCGAACCGATCGATTCTGCGCGGGCGATCCGCCAGCTCGGCTCCCGTATGGCCCTCAGCACGGCCGGTGCCGTGGTCGTCGGACACGGCGAATCCTCGGATTCGGTGCTGGTGGACAGCCTTCTCGCCGATCGGCATCTCGCCCGCATCCACGATGTCGGAACGGCGTTGCGCTCGCGCCGTCTGGCTCCGCTGATCGACGCCGGTGCCGCGATCGTCGTCGTCGCCCCGGCCCGATCCGAGCCGCTGAGCCGGATGCGCGACGGCCTCGAATGGCTGATGCGCACCTACGGATCGGACGTGCTCTCCCGCACGGTGGTGTCGATCTCGCACCAGCTTCCGCAGCGCCTGGTCGATCTGACCCCGATCCGGCAGGCGTTGGCCCCGCTGACCGCCGGGTTCGTCGAAGTGCCCTTCGATGCGAGCCTGGCTCGCCCCGGCACCGTCGACCACCGGCACCTGTCGGTCGACTCGATCGACGCCTGGACCGACGTGCTCGACGCCCTCGGCCGAGTCGAGGCCGGCCACCACGACACCGACCACCGGGCCGGGACCGAGGAGCTGGCATGAGCAGCAGAGAACGCATCAGCGTCGAGGTGCGGGTCGATCCGTACCCGGTGGCTGCGCCCGGGCCGGCGGTGTGGCTGCTCGGCGCGCACGGCGGGGCCGGGGTCTCCACCCTCGCCCGGTACTGGGACTTCGCCGAGGATGCGCGGCATCGGTGGCCGTGCGGTGACGCCCGGGAGACCGAATCGCCGTATGTGGTGGTGGTCTGCCGGGAAACCATCCAGGGCCTGTCCAGCGCCCACGATCTGATCCTCGAGCACCGCAACCGCGGGTTGGCGTGCGAGCTGCTCGGCCTGGTCACCGTGGCGAACGCGCCCGGTCAGCCCCCGAAGGAGGTGCGTCAGCTGCGCTCGATCGTCACCGGCGCGGTGGCTGCGCACTGGGCGATCGGCTGGCACCGCTTCCTGGCCTCGGCGGCCCGATCGAGCCTGCCCACCTGGCGCGCCCTCGACGGCGTGCCCATCCAGACCAAGGGAGCAGTCATCGACGTTCCCGAGGACGTGATCGCTGCCGGCGTCGGCATCATCACGGCAATCCAATCCAGCCTGCCCGCCTTGTGGTCGGGGCAGTAAGACACGGAGGACACGTCATGCTTCAGACCGTCGTGGACGTTGCGTATCTCGCACAAGGTTCGGTCAACTTCGACATCAACCCGGAGGTGCCGCCGGGCG
>NZ_WVTE01000028.1:0-17145 GCF_009939605.1 Rhodococcus sp. YH1
CCGTAGGCGATACGGGTTCGGGACATGCGTGACACGCTAGTGCAGCGGCAGCCGCGCACCGTGCGGGAGCCGCAGGGGCTCATGTGGACGACCAGCTTCCCGCGCTGGAGGCGATCGTCGGCTCCGGCAGCTACCCGACGTTCGCCCGGTCACTCGTCGCACTCTCCGCGGAGTGCTACGACTTCGACCTCGACCACCTGTTCGAGCTAGGCCTGGGTGCGCCGCTCGACGGCCTGGCCGTACGGCTCGACCGCCGGGCCCCGTGAAGCGCGGTCCGCGCGGCGAGATCCCCAGGAAAGCCCGGAACCGGAAGCCTCCGAACGCGTTCCGGAGCCGGTTCCCGGGTCATTCGACGGGCCGGGCGCTCCACCGTGCGGTGAGCACTCCCACCGCTCCGAGCGCGACGGCCGCGGCGGTGGACGTTCGCAGCACCGTCGGCCCGAGCAGCACCGGCCGGGCCCCCGCGGCCGTCAGCGCCGCGATCTCGGCGTCGTCGACGCCGCCCTCCGGCCCGACCACAAGCATCAGCTCGGGGACGTCGGCCAGCGGCAGCACGACGAACGGTTCGGTTGCCGACTCGTGCAGGACCGCCGCGACACCCCCGCGGGCGACGGTCGCGCGCACGGCCTCGACGACGCCCGCGGTCCGCTGTACCGGCGCCACCTCGGGAACGTGGGCGCGCCGGGACTGTTTCGCGGCCGCCACCGCGACGGCCTGCCATCGCGCGACGCCCTTGGCCGCCTTCGGCCCGTCCCAGCGGGCGACGCACCGCGCGGCCTGCCACGGCACGAACGCGTCGGCACCCGCCTCCGTCGCCAGCTCCACGGCCAGTTCGGAACGATCGGACTTCGGCAACGCCTGCACCACGGTGACCCACGGGCGCGGTGCGGGGACCTCGCGCCGAGCCAGGACGCGGGCCTCGAGCCGGTCCTTTGCGGTGGCCGTCACCTCCACGTCGGCGACGTGGCCGTGGCCGTCCGACAGGACGAGGCGCTCACCCACCGCGATGCGCCGCACCGTCGCCGCATGGCGGCCCTCCTTGCCGTCGAGGACCGCGACAGCCCCGGCCTCGGGCAGCGGATCGAGATAGAACAGGGTTGCGGCCACCGCCCGGGCCTCAGCGCGCGCTGAACGCGTCGCGCAGCCGGGAGAAGAAGCCCCCGGCGTGCTGCGAGCCGGTGGTGACGACCTCGGGCACCTCGTGCTCGCGCTTGCGACGGAACTCCTCGAGGAGCTTGGACTGCTTGCCGTCGAGCTTCGACGGGACCACCACCTCGAGGTGGGCGTGCACGTCCCCGCGCACCCCGGAGCGCAGTTTGGGCATGCCGTGGCCCCGCAGCACCGCCACCGACCCGGGCTGCGTGCCGGGTTCGACGGTGATCTCGGCGGGTCCGTCGATGAGGGTGTCGAGCACGACGGTGGTGCCCAGCGCCGCGTCGACCATCGGGATCCGGATCGTGCAGTGCAGGTCGTCGCCGTCGCGCACGAACACATCGTGCGCCTGCTCGATGATCTCGACGTACAGGTCGCCGGCGGGGCCGCCGCCGGGGCCGACCTCGCCCTGCGCGGCCAGCCGGATGCGCATGCCGTTGCTGACACCGGCCGGCACCTTGACCGTGATCTCGCGGCGGGCCCGCACCCGGCCGTCGCCGCCGCACTTGCGGCACGGGTCCGGGATCGTCTCGCCGGCGCCGCGGCAGGTCGGGCACGGCCGCGAGGTCATCACCTGGCCGAGGAACGAGCGCTGCACCGACTGCACCTCACCGGCGCCGCCGCACGTCTCGCAGCGCACGGGCTTGGAGTCGCCGTTGGTACCGGACCCGGCGCAGCCGTCGCACAGGATCGCGGTCTCCACGGCGATCTGCTTGCTGACACCGGTGGCGCACTCCTCGAGCGTCAGCCGGGTGCGCAGCAGCGAGTCCGCGCCGGGCTGAACGCGGCCCCTGGGCCCGCGGGACGTGGTGGCCCCGCCACCGAAGAACGCCTCGAACACGTCGCCGAGGCCGCCGAAGCCGGCACCGGAGAAGCCACCGCCCGCCCCCGGCCCGGACCCGAGCGGATCCCCGCCGAGGTCGACGATGCGCCGCTTCTCCGGGTCGGAGAGCACCTCGTACGCTGTGGAGATCTCCTGGAACCTCTTCTGCGCCGCCTCGTCCGGGTTCACATCCGGGTGGTGCTCGCGCGCGAGCTTGCGATACGCCCGCTTGATCTCCTGATCGGTCGCGTTCTTCGACACGCCGAGCGTCCCGTAGTAGTCCCGTGCCACGTGAGTTCTTCGTCCTTCTCTATTCGCACAGATGTTGTGTCGTCGGGTGGTCCGTCCGCGCCGCCCGGCGCTCAGCGTTCGCCGAGCACCTCACCGATATAGCGGGCGACCGCAGCCACCGACGCAATGGTCCCCGGGTAGTCCATCCGGGTGGGGCCGAGCACACCGAGGCCGCCGAAGACGGTGCCCGCGGCACCGTACCCGGTGGACACCACGGACGTGCCGCGCATCTGCTCGACCTGGGTTTCCTCGCCGATCCGCACCGTCACGCGACCGGCGTCCTGCGTCGCCGCCAGCAGCTTGAGGACCACCACCTGCTCCTCGAGCGCCTCGAGCACGGTACGCAGCGAGCCGGGGAAGCCGGCGTGCGGGTCGAAGTCGGCGGCGTTGCGCGTCAGGTTCGCCGTGCCGCCGAGCACGAGCCGCTCCTCGGGATGCTCGACGAGGGTTTCCACCAGCACGGTGGCGCAGCGGATGACCGCATCGCGCAGCTCGTCGGGCGCGTCCTCGGCCAGCTCGCTCACCGCGATCGACGCCGCGGCGAGCCGCTTACCGGTCAGCGCGGCACCGAGCAGGTCCCGCAGCCGCGACAGGTCCTCCTCGCCGAGGACGTCACCGAGCTCGACGATGCGCTGGTCCACCCGGCCGGAGTCGGTGATGAGCACCAGCAGCAACCGGGCGGGGGTCAACGCGACCACCTCGAGGTGGCGGACCGACGAAGCCGACAGCGTGGGGTACTGCACCACCGCCACCTGCCGGGTCAGCTGCGCCAGCAGCCGGACGCCGCGCCGCAGCACGTCGTCGAGGTCCACACCCGACTCGAGGAACTGCAGGATCGCCCGGCGCTCGGCCCCCGAGAGGGGCTTGACGTCGGCGATCCGGTCGACGAACTGGCGGTAGCCCTTGTCCGTGGGAACCCGGCCGGAGCTGGTGTGCGGCTGGGTGATGTACCCCTCGGCCTCGAGCACGGCCATGTCGTTGCGGACCGTCGCGCTGGATACGCCCAGGTTGTGGCGCTCGACGAGCGTCTTCGAACCGATGGGTTCCTTGGTGGACACGTAATCGGCCACGATCGCTCGCAACACCTGGAAGCGCCGTTCCTCGGTGCTCGACATCCCGCCCACCTCCGTCTCTGCTGTCGCACCCGGAACGGCACGCACCACCGCAGGACGGTGCACTGCGTGCCGTTTCGCTCCAGTTTAGTCGCCGGTCCCGGACGGCGAGCGGGACGGCGCCCGCCGGCGAGGCGTCGTAAGTTGGTGCCATGATTTTCAAGGGCGTCCGGGACGGCAAGCCGTATCCCGACCACGGGCTCTCGCTGCGCGACTGGGCGCAGATCCCGCCCCGGCAGGTGCGGCTCGACCAGATCGTCACCACCACGAAGGTGCTCGAGCTCGACCGGCTGCTGTCGGAGGACTCCACCTTCTACGGCGACCTCTTCCCGCACGCGGTCCAGTGGAAGGGTGTGCTGTACCTCGAGGACGGCCTGCACCGGGCCGTGCGCTCGGCGCTGCGCAACCGCACCGTCCTGCATGCGCGAGTGTTCGACTACGACGCCCTGTTCCCTCACGCCCCGGACGCCGACACCACCGAGGCGTAGATATCGCACCGCTGCGCGGCCGGAACATCGCACCGCTGCGCGGTCAGGACATCGCACCGCTGCGCGGTCAGGACATCGCACCGCTGCGCGGTCAGGACATCGCACCGCTGCGCGGTGAGGGCGCCGGGCGGCTGCGCGGTCAGGTCAGGATCGCGCGCACCACCGCGTCGGCGAGGAGCCGGCCGCGATCGGTGAGCACCAGCCGGCCGGCGCGCAGGTCGGCGAGGCCGTCCGCGACGACGGTCTCGGCGGCGCGTCGTTCCTCGGGGGCGAGCACGTCCAGCGGCAGGCCGGTGCGCAGCCGCACCTCGAGCATCACCCGTTCGGTGTGGACGTCGCCGGCGGTGAGCAGTTCGCTGCCCCCGACCGGGAGCCCGCCGGCGGCGAGCGCGTCCGCGTAGCGCGCCGGGTGCTTGACGTTCCACCAGCGGACGCCGCCGACGTGGCTGTGCGCGCCCGGCCCGGCCCCCCACCAGTCGCCGCCGTCCCAGTAGCCGAGGTTGTGGGCGCACCGCGCCGACGGATCGCCGGCGCGCGCCCAGTTCGACACCTCGTACCAGGTCAGGCCGGCGGCCTCGAGCCGCGCGTCGATGCGCTCGTAGCGGGCCGCGAGCACGTCGTCGTCGGGGGCCGGCAGTTCGCCCCTGCGCACCCGGCGGGCGAGCGCGGTGCCGTCCTCGACGATCAGCGCGTACGCCGAGACATGATCGACGTCCGCAGCGAGCACGGCGTCGAGGGACGCGTCGAGGTCCTCGTCCCGCTCGCCGGGGGTGCCGTAGATCAGGTCCAGGTTGACGTGGTCGAATCCGGCGGCCCGCGCCTCGCCCGCGGCCGCGACGGCCCGGCCCGGGGTGTGCGTGCGGTCGAGCACCGCGAGCACGTGCGGAGCGGCGGACTGCATGCCCAGCGACACGCGGGTGTAACCGGCCCCGCGGATGCCGTCGAAGAACTCCGGCGACGTCGATTCCGGGTTGGACTCCGTCGTCACCTCCGCGCCCGGGGCGAGGCCGAAGCTCGACCGGACCGCCGCGATCACCTGCGACAGGCCGTCGGCACCGAGCAGCGACGGGGTGCCACCGCCGACGAAGACGGTCTGCGCCGCCGGGGCGCCGAGCAGTCGCGCCGCGATGTCGAGCTCGCTGCGCAACCCCTCGAGCCACGACTGCGGAGACGCGGACGTCCCGAGCTCTCCGGCGGTGTAGGTGTTGAAGTCGCAATAGCCGCAGCGGCTCGCGCAGAACGGGACGTGCACGTACACGCCGAACGGGCGGGAACCGACACCGGCGAGGGCCGAGGCCGGCAATTCGAACCCTGCTCCGACTCCGACATTGGTTCCACTCACTCCCCCAGTGTTCCAGAAGGCCGACCGGAGCCCGCCGCCCGGACACGGCCCGGACACGCCACCCCGGCCCGGCGCTGTCACCTCGGCATTTCCCCGAAATTCGGCGTAAATACCGCCACGTTTCGAGAACAGGCCCGTGACATGGCACAATGGTCCGCATGACCGGACCCGGAGTGCGACTCGTGGCGCGACGCCACGTCGACCTCAAGCGTGTCTGTGCATCGCGGTGTCTGTCCTGCACCGCCGGTTTCTGCGCCGACTGTCGATAGTCGGCCCCACCCCCGGCAGCCCCCGCTTCCCGCCGGGTCGAGGCATGTCCGCGCCGGGCTCAGCCCGCCCTGCCGATCCCGATCCGGTCCCTCGCGAACTCCAGGAGTACCCGTATGTCGTCGACCACCGACGTCTCCCCCGCCGGCGATACGACCGAAACCGCCGCGGCCCGCCGCCGCCCGGCCCGGCCCGCCAAGCAGCGCGCGGAGGGCCAGTGGGCCCTCGGCTACCGTGAGCCGCTCAACCCCAACGAGCAGGTCAAGAAGGACGACAACCCGCTCAACGTGCGCCGGCGCATCGAAGACATCTATGCGCACACGGGATTCGACGGAATCGACCGGAGCGACCTGCGCAACCGCTTCCGCTGGTGGGGCCTGTACACGCAGCGCGAACAGGGCTACGACGGCACCTACACCGGCGACGAGAACATCGATCTGCTCGAGGCGAAGTACTTCATGATGCGGGTGCGCTGCGACGGCGGCGCCCTGAACCTCGCGCAGTTGCGCACGATCGCGGGGATCTCGACCGAGTTCGCTCGCGACACCGCCGACCTGTCGGACCGCGAGAACGTCCAGTACCACTGGATCGAGGTCGAGAACGTCCCGGAGATCTGGCGCCGTCTCGAATCCGTCGGCCTGAAGACCACCGAGGCGTGCGGCGACTGCCCCCGCGTGGTGCTCGGTTCCCCCCTCGCCGGCGAGTCCCTCGACGAGATCATCGACGGCACACCGGCGGTCGAGGAGATCGTCCGCCGCTACATCGGCGACCCGAAGTACTCGAACCTGCCGCGCAAGTTCAAGACCGCGATCTCCGGTCAGCAGGACGTGGTGCACGAGATCAACGACGTCGCGTTCGTCGGCGTGAACCACCCCGAGCACGGCCCCGGCTTCGACCTGTGGGTCGGCGGCGGCCTGTCGACGAATCCGATGCTGGCGCAACGGGTCGGCGCGTGGATCCCGCTCGCCGAGGTGCCCGACGTGTGGGAGGCCGTCGTGTCGGTCTTCCGCGACTACGGCTACCGCCGCCTGCGCTCGAAGGCGCGGCTGAAGTTCCTGATCAAGGACTGGGGCGTCGAGAAGTTCCGGGACGTTCTCGAAACGGAATACCTGAAGCGGCCGCTGCTGGACGGACCCGCGCCGGAGAAGCCGGCGCGCCCGATCGACCACGTGGGCGTGCAGAAGCTGCGCAACGGGCTCAACGCGGTCGGCGTCGCCCCCATCGCGGGCCGGGTATCCGGCACGATGCTCGCCGCCGTCGCCGACGCGGCCGAGAAGGCCGGATCCGATCGCATCCGCTTCACGCCGTACCAGAAGCTCATCGTGCTCGACGTCGCCGACGAGAAGGTCGATCAGCTGATCGCCGACCTCGGCGAACTGGGCCTGCCCGCGAACCCGACGCCGTGGCGCAAGAACCTGATGGCCTGCACGGGCATCGAGTTCTGCAAGCTCTCGTTCGTCGAGACCCGCAAGCGCTCGCAGGCGCTGGTGCCCGAGCTCGAGCAGCGCCTCGCCGACATCAACGCCCAGCTGGACGTTCCGGTGACGATCAACATCAACGGCTGCCCCAACTCGTGCGCGCGTTCGCAGGTCGCCGACATCGGCTTCAAGGGCCAGCTCGTCGACGACGGGGACGGCAACCAGGTGGAGGGTTTCCAGGTGCACCTCGGCGGGACGCTCGGCATGGATGCCGCGTTCGGCCGCAAGCTGCGCCAGCACAAGGTGACCAGCGCCGAGATGGGCGACTACATCGAGCGCGTGGTGCGCAACTTCGTCAAGCACCGCACTGCGGGAGAACGCTTCTCGCAGTGGGTGCTGCGCGCGGACGAGGCCGATTTGCGATGACCGGGGAGCAGACGATCGAAGGACGGAACGTGACCACGACACGGACAACGGAGGAACTGAGGGAGCTGGCCGCGCAGGGGGCGGCCACTCTCGACGGCGCCTCGGCGCGGGAACTGCTGCAGTGGACCGAGGAGAACTTCGGCGACTCGTACATCGTGGCGTCGAACATGCAGGACGGGGTGCTCGTGCACCTCGCGGCGCAGGTGCATCCCGGCGTGGACGTGCTGTTCCTCGACACCGGTTACCACTTCGCGGAGACCCTCGGCACCCGTGACGCCGTGGCGCAGGTGTACGGCGTCAACCTGGTCGAGGCCAAGGCGCAGCAGACGGTGGCCGAGCAGGACGCACTGCTCGGCAAGGATCTGTTCGCGCGGGACCCCAACGAGTGCTGCCGCCTGCGGAAAGTGGTGCCGCTGAAGGAGACCCTGAAGGGCTATCAGGCGTGGGTCACCGGCATCCGCCGGGTGGAGGCCCCCACCCGGGCCAACGCCCCGCTGATCTCCTTCGACGATGCCTTCGGGCTGGTGAAGATCAACCCGATCGCCGCGTGGTCCGACGAGGACATGCAGAACTACATCGACGAGCACGGGATCCTCGTCAATCCCCTGGTCGACGAGGGCTATCCGTCCATCGGGTGCGCCCCCTGCACCGCCAAACCACTACCCGGAGCCGATCCGCGCAGCGGACGGTGGGCCGGCCGAGCCAAGATCGAATGCGGGTTGCACGCCTCATGACACTCATCGACACGAATTTCTCCGAATCCCGGCGCAAGTCGGACGGCGACAGGTTCGACACCCTCGACGCGCTCGAGTCCGAAGCGATCCACGTCTTCCGCGAGGTCGCCGGCGAATTCGAGCGCCCGGTGATCCTGTTCTCGGGCGGCAAGGACTCGACGGTCCTGCTGCATCTGGCGCTCAAGGCCTTCTGGCCCGCGCCGCTGCCGTTCGCGCTGCTGCACGTCGACACCGGGCACAACCTTCCCGAGGTCCTCGAGTTCCGCGACCACGTCGTCGAGAAGTACGGGCTGCGGCTGCACGTGGCGAAGGTCGAGGACTACCTCGCCGACGGCCGCCTCACCGAGCGGCCCGACGGGATCCGCAATCCGCTGCAGACGGTGCCGCTGCTCGACGCCATCGCCGAGAACCGCTTCGACGCGGTGTTCGGCGGCGGCCGCCGCGACGAGGAGCGCTCCCGCGCCAAGGAGCGGATCTTCTCGCTGCGCAACGCCTTCGGCCAGTGGGATCCCAAGCGGCAGCGGCCCGAGCTGTGGAACCTGTACAACGGCCGGCACGCCCCTGGCGAGCACGTGCGGGTCTTCCCGCTGAGCAACTTCACCGAGCTCGACATCTGGCGGTACATCGCCCGGGACAACGTCGAACTCGCCGGCATCTACTACGCCCACCAGCGCCCGGTGTACCGGCGCGACGGCATGTGGATGACGCCCGGCGTCTGGGGCGGCCCGGCCGAGGGTGAGGAACTCGAGGTCCGGTCGGTGCGCTACCGCACGGTCGGCGACGGCTCCACCACCGGCGCGATCCTGTCCGAGGCCGCCGACAACGAGGCGATCCTCGCCGAGGTCGCCGCGTCGCGGCTCACCGAGCGCGGGGCGACCCGCGGCGACGACCGCGTTTCCGAAGCGGCCATGGAGGACCGCAAGCGAGAGGGATATTTCTGATCATGAGCGACCTCCTTCGACTCGCCACCGCCGGCAGCGTCGACGACGGCAAGTCCACCCTCGTGGGCCGGCTGCTGTACGACACCAAGTCCGTGCTGGCCGACCAGATCGACGCGGTCACCCGCGCCTCGGTCGACAAGGGTCTCGACACCCCCGACCTGTCCCTGCTCGTCGACGGCCTGCGCGCCGAGCGCGAACAGGGCATCACCATCGACGTCGCGTACCGCTACTTCGCCACACCCCGGCGCAGCTTCGTGCTCGCGGACACCCCGGGACACGTGCAGTACACCCGCAACACCGTCTCGGGTGCGTCCACCGCCCAGCTCGTGGTGCTGCTCGTCGACGCCCGCAAGGGCGTGATCGCGCAGACCCGCAAGCACGCCGCCGTCCTCGCGCTGCTCGGCGTGCCCAAGCTCGTCCTGGCGGTCAACAAGATCGACCTGGTCGACGACCCGGCGCGCGTGTTCGCCGACATCTGCGACCAGTTCAACACCCTGACCCGGTCGCTCGGCTGGTCCCCGGAGGACGTGCAGGAGATCCCGGTCTCCGCCCTGCACGGGGACAACGTCGCGGTCCGTTCGGAGAACACGCCGTACTACGACGGTCCGACGCTCATCGAGCACCTCGAGTCCGTCCCGGTCGACGCCGACGTCCACGGCCGTCACGAGATCGGGCTGCGGTTCCCGGTCCAGTACGTGATCCGGCCCCGTACCGCCGAGTTCCCGGACTACCGCGGCTACGCCGGACAGGTCGCGGCGGGCAGTGTCCGTCCCGGCGACGAGGTCGTGATCCTGCCCGCGGGCACCCGGACCACGATCGAGCGGATCGACACCGCCGACGGCGAGCTCGACGTCGCGCACGCCGGCCGCAGCGTCACGCTGATCCTCGCGGACGACGTGGACGTCTCCCGCGGCGACGTCATCGCCGCCCCGGCCGCCGCCCCGGAACCGATCGGCCAGTTCGAGGCGACGGTGTGCTGGCTGGCGGAGAAGCCGCTGCGGCCCGGTGCCCGGCTGCTGCTCAAGCACGGCACCCGCACGACGCAGGCGATCGTCGGGACGCTCGAGGAGCGCTTCGACGAGCAGACCCTGACCTCGGTTCCCACCCCCGAGTCGCTCGAGCTCAACGAGATCGCCCGCATCACCGTCCGGGTCGCCGAGCCCATCGCGGCCGACGACTACAAGGTCAACCGGCGCACGGGCAGCTTCCTGCTCATCGATCCCGCGGGCGGCAACACCCTCGCGGCGGGCCTGGTGGGCAACAGCCTCGCCGAGATCGAACTCGGGGACCGCGTCCCCGCATGATCCCGCTCGTCGCCGTCGCGCACGGCAGCCGTGACCCGCGCTCGGCGCGCGCCATGGCTGCCGTGCTCGCGGCGCTGCGGGAACGCCACCCGGGCCGGGACGTGCGGCTTGCGTTCCTGGACCTGAACACCCCGTCGGTGGGGCAGGTCGTCGACGCCCTCGCCGCCGAGGGACACCGCCGCGTGGTGGTGGTCCCGTTGCTGCTGGGCAGCGCCTTCCACGCCCGCGTGGATCTGCCCGCGCTGCTCGCCGAGGCCCGCGCCCGGCACCCGCTTCTCGACGTGATCCAGGCGGACGTCCTCGGCGCCGACGACCGTCTCGTCGCGGCGGCCCGCGAGGCGATCGCCGCCACCGGTGTCTCCCGGACCGACCCGACGGTGGGCGTCGCGCTGTGCGCGGTCGGATCCCGCCGCCACGACGCCAACGCCGCCACCGACGCGATCACCCCGCGCCTGCTGCGGGGCACGTCGTGGGCGTGGGGCCGGACGTGCTTCGCCACCGCCGCGGCACCGACCGTCGTCGACGCCCTGGCGGCCCTGCGCGCCGCCGGCGCCACCACCCTCGTGCTCGCGCCGTGGATGCTCGCCCCCGGCCTGCTGTGGGACCGCGCCGTCGCCGCCGCCCGCGCGGCGTTCCCCGAGGTCAGCTGCGCCGCCACCCTCGCGGCCTCCGATTCCGTCGGGCTCGTGATCGACGAGCGCTACCGGCAGTCGCTCGTGCACGCCGGGATCACCGCGCGCCACATCGCCTGACAACCACCGATTGCCTCTGGCGCACGCCGGTCCTATCGGGACAGACTGGAGTCGAGGCAAGGAGGCATCGTCATGGCCACAGCACCGATTCGGCACGGGATCGTAGTCGGCATCGACGGTTCGGACGGCTCGTTCTCCGCGGCCCACTGGGCCGCATCTGCCGCCCGGATCTTCCGCGAGCCGCTGCACCTCGTCAACGTGCTGCCCGATGCGCCGAGCGCGACCGGCGGCAGATCCAAGGAGGAGTTCGCCAAGCTCCTGCAGGCCGACAGCGAACGGCTGCTCGAACGCGCCCGCCGGGCGGCGCTCGACGGCCGCACGGACGTGACGGTCGAATGCAGCAGCCGGCCGGGACCGCCGGCGAAGACCCTCGTCGAACTGTCGAAGACCGCCCGCCTGCTGGTGGTGGGCCGGACCACGACCGGCGAACTGCGCTCGATGTTCGCCGGCTCCGACGTCGTCCGCGTCGCCAACCACGCCCGTTGCCCGGTCGTGGCGTGGCGGGGCGAGGGCGACCACGAGGAGGTGGACACCCGGCCGGTCGTCGTCGGCGTCGACGGCAGCGCGTTGAGCAACGCCGCCATCGAGCATGCGTTCGAGTTCGCGTCGTTCCTCGGCGTACCGCTGATCGCCGTGCACGCATGGACCGAGCAGTCGACCCTGCGGGGCTACGACGAGTCCGCCCGCTTCGTCGACTGGACGACGTACGCGGAGCAGAAGGTCGCCGACCTCGCGGAGAGCCTGGCCGGCTGGCGCGAGCGGTATCCCGACGTCGAGCTGCGGACGGAGCTCGAGCGCCGCGGCGCGATGGTGGCCCTCATCGAGCGTTCCATCGACGCGCAACTCGTCGCGGTGGGCAGCCACGGTCGCAGCACGATCGCGTCGGCTCTGCTCGGCTCCACCGGCCAGGGCCTGCTCCATCACTCCCGCTGCCCGGTACTCATCTGCCGCGAGTGACGCATGCGGCCGTGACCTCCGGTCGCGCAAGGAATTTCGAGCGCAGCAGTCCGCAGGGCGCGCGGATCCCCGGCTCCGTCGCCCTAGTTCGCCGCGTCGGCGTAGATCACGGCGATGCTGCCGGTACCGGGCCGGAACAGCTCGGCGTTGACCGTGCTCCAGCCACCGAGATCCTCGACGGTCCACAGTCTTTCGGGAGCCGGGAAGTCGTCGGCGAACTCGCGTGCGGCACCCGGGTCGGCGGGCCAGAATCCGGCCGCCGCCCACAGCCGTTGCGCCTCCCCGGTGTAGAGGAAGTCGTTGAACTCCTGGGCCGCCCGCACGTCGGGTGCGTTGTCGATCACCGCGGCGGGGCTGTCGATCCGGAGAGTGGTGGTCAGGGGGACACGCCGGACGGCGGCGCCGTCGCGCTCGAGCCGCAACGCCTCCTGTTCCGAGAGGAGCAGCACGTCGCCGGCACCCTGCACGAACGCCTCCACGGCCTCTTCGCCGCTCGCGGGCGAGGTTTCGACGTGGTCACCGACGAGCGCGGCGAGGTAGTCCAGCCCCGCCTGCGGATCGGCACCGCCGTCGCTCGTCGCGGCGTACGCGGCGAGCAGGTTCAGCTTCGCCGCACCGGAGGCCGACGGGTCGGGGGTGATCACCTCGAGACCGGGCGCGAGCAGATCGTCCCAGCCCGCCACACCCCGCGGATTGCCCTCCCGCACGACCATCGTGACGACGGACCCGTACGGGACTCCCCGGTACGCTCCCGCGTTCCAGTCCGGGTCGACGAGTCCCGCGTCGACGAGGCCGGTCAGGTCCGGCACCGATGCGAAGGTGACGAAATCGGCCGAGGCGCCGTCCACGACGGCGACGGCCTGCTGCGCGGACGGACCGGACGCGACGTCGAACCGGACGTCCTCGCCGGCCTCGGTGGCGCCGAACGCGGCGATCACCGTGTCCAGCGCCGCCCGGGCACCCTCGTGGGCGTACAGGTCGACGGTGGGCCCGGAGGCGGCCTCGGCCGCGTCGCCGCGATCGCCGGAGCCGGCCGAACACGCGGTGAGCACGACGGCCGCGATCGAGGCGAGCGCCGCGACGCGCCGGCCCGGACGAGATTTCACGACGTACCTCCGGCGCAGGGTCAGCGGGTCAGCAGCCAGGCCACGACGACGAGAACGAGCAGGGCCAGCAGGGCCAGGGTCACGCGCGAGCGTGGCATGTCAGCGATCCTCCGTCTTCCGTTCGGACGCGGCCGGCTCTCTGCGTCCGACGGCCGCGAGCACGCCCGCGAGGGCGCGGTCGAGCAGCCAGGCCACGCCGGCGCACAACGGCACCATGACGACCAGCACCAGCGCGACCTGCGGGACGAAGGGAAGGCCGGCCAGCCACAACTCGAAGCCGTCCCACCACGATGCCACCCGATCCACGCCCCCACCCTAGTCGTCGCCGTTTCGGTGGACGCCGACGGCCGGGTGCCGGGATCATGAGGTGATGGCACAGACGTTTCCGGGGTCCGGGATCTCCTCCGCGCATTCCCACCCGCCACACCGCAGCCCGTACCCGCCGATCGACGACTACGCGTTCCTGTCGGACTGCGAAACGACATGCCTCATCGCGCGCAACGGGGCGGTGGAATGGATGTGCCTGCCCCGGCCCGACTCGCCCAGCGTGTTCGGGGCGATTCTCGACCGCAGCGCCGGGTACTTCCGCGTCGGACCGCACGACCGCACCGTGCCCGCCGCACGCCGGTATCTGCCCGGCGGACTGATCCTCGAGACCACGTGGCAGACCGAGACGGGATGGATGGTGGTGCGGGACGCGCTGGTGATGGGGCCCTGGCACGCCGTCCAGGAACGATCGCGCACTCACACCCGGACGCCGACGGACTGGGACGCCGAGCACATTCTGCTGCGCACCGTCCGCTGCGTGAGCGGGACGGTGGAACTCGACGTCAGTTGCGCGCCGGCGTTCGACTACCACCGCGCCCCGGTGCGCTGGGAGTACACGGGCAAGGTGTACGAGGAGGCCACCGCGTTCTGCACCGGCGGCGAACCCGGCGAGCATCCCGAACTACGGCTCACCACCGACCTCCGGCTCGGGCTCGAGGGCGGCGAGGCCCGGGCACGCACCCGGATGGTCAAGGGCGACAAGGCGTTCGTCGCGCTGTCGTGGTCGGATGTGCAGTGTCCCGCCACGTTCGAGGAAGCCGCCGCGAAAATGGCGGAGACGGCCGACTTCTGGCGCGAGTGGATCACCACGGGCCGTTTCCCCGATCACCCCTGGCGGAGTTACCTGCAGGCCAGCGCCCTGACCCTCAAGGGCCTGACCTACGCACCGACCGGCGCCCTGCTCGCGGCGGCCACCACGTCTCTCCCGGAAACGCCTGGCGGAGAACGTAACTGGGACTACCGCTACGCATGGGTGCGGGATTCCACGTTCGCACTGTGGGGCCTGTACACCCTCGGCCTCGACCGGGAGGCCGACGCGTTCTTCGCGTTCATCTCCGACGCCTCCCGCAGCGAGGACGGCCGGTTGCAGCCGCTGCAGGTGATGTACGGCGTGGGTGGGGAGCGCGTGCTCACCGAATCGCAGCTCGACCACCTGTGCGGCTACGACGGGGCCCGTCCGGTGCGGATCGGCAACGATGCGTATCACCAAACGCAGCACGACATCTGGGGCGCCATGCTCGACTCGGTGTACCTGCACGCGAGGACCCGCCGGCACATGCCCCAGACCTTCTGGCCGGCCGTGCAGCGGCTCGTCGGCCAGGCCGAGGACCACTGGCGCCTGCCCGATCGCGGCATCTGGGAGGTCCGGGGAGAGCCGCAGCATTTCACCTCGTCCAAGGTGATGTGCTGGGTCGCCCTCGATCGCGGCGCGCGACTGGCGCGCATGCAGGGCCGCCCGGACCACGCCGCGCGGTGGGACGCCGTCGCCGACGAGATCAAGGCGGACATTCTCGCCCACGGCGTCGACGAACGCGGGGTGTTCACCCAGCGCTACGGTCATCCCTCCCTGGACGCGTCCGCGCTGCTGGTCGTGCTGCTGCGGTTCCTGCCGGCCGACGACCCGCGGGTGCGGGCGACGGTCCTGGCGATCGAGGACGAACTGACCGAGGACGGCCTGGTCCTGCGGTACCGGGTGGACTCCACCGACGACGGATTGACCGGCGAGGAGGGCAGCTTCACGATCTGCTCGTTCTGGCTGGTCTCCGCCCTGGTGGAGATCGGCGAGGTGGAACGGGCCCGCACCCTGTGCGAACGACTCCTCGGCTACGCCAGCCCGCTCAAGCTCTACGCCGAGGAGATCGACCCGCGCTCGGGCCGGCACCTGGGCAACTTCCCCCAGGCCTTCACCCACCTGGCGCAGATCAACGCGGTCGTGCACGTGATCCGGGCGGAGGAACAGATCGCGGCCGGGGAGTTCCTGCCCGCGCGTCCGGCGCCCTGACCCGCTACCCGAAGCGGCGCAGCAGTTCCTCCGCGCGGGTCGCGATGTCGCGGACGATCTCGCCGGCGGGCCGCTGTTCCCGCACGAGTCCGGCCGCCTCGCCCGCGTAGACCACGCCGAGCCGGGGGTCGTCGCCGTCGTACGCGGCGGCGAGGGTCTCCTCGTCGGCGCCGCGCCCGTGCCACTCGGCGGTGTAGTCGTTCGTCAGGGCCCGGCCGCCCCACCGCGCCGGCCACGGCTGGTGCCGGGCCCGGTCGAAGACGTCGGTGTAGACGGTGTCGGTGCTGCTCGCCGCGACGAGCCTGTCCCGGGCATACTCCGGGCCGACCGTCTCGGGGCTCGCCAGCAACGCGGTGCCGACGAGCGCGCCCTCGGCGCCGGCCGCGAGCACCGCGGCCAGTCCCCGTCCGGACGCGATGCCGCCGGCGGCGAGCACCGGCAGCGACGTCGATTCGAGCACCTCCTGCAGGAGCGGCAGCGTCCCGATGCGGCCGGTGTGCCCGCCGGCCTCGTGTCCCTGCGCGACGACCGCGTCGACCCCGGCGGCCTCGACGATCCGCAGGTCCTCGATCGTGTTGATCTGGGAGATCGCCAGGGCGCCCGCCGCGTGCACGCGCGGCACATAGGGTGCCGGATCGCCGAAGGACAGCGACACCACCCGGGGCCGTTCGGCCAGCACCGCGTCGAGAAGACTGTCGTCGGCGGCCAGCGACCACGTCATCAGGCCGAAACCGAGCAGCCCGCCGCCGAGTTCGCGGGCCACCGCAGACTCGGCCGCCAGCCATTGCGGGGTGTTGTAACGCGCGGCTCCGATCAGACCGAGGCCCCCCGCGCGGGTCACCTCGCCGGCCAGCCGGCCGCCGGCGCGGCCTCCCATCGGGGCGCCGAGCAGCGGGACGGTGACGCCCAGGGTGCGCGTGAGCCAGGTCTCGAGCACGGTGGGCTACTTCCCCTTCGGCTTGTCGGCAGACGCCTCGGACGAGAGCGCGGCCACGAACGCCTCCTGCGGAACGTCCACCCGGCCGATCGTCTTCATCCGCTTCTTGCCCTCCTTCTGCTTCTCGAGCAGCTTGCGTTTGCGGCTGATGTCGCCGCCGTAGCACTTGGCGAGCACGTCCTTGCGGATCGCGCGGATGTTCTCCCGGGCGATGATCTTCGACCCGATCGCCGCCTGCACCGGGACCTCGAACTGTTGCCGCGGGATGAGCTCCTTGAGTTTGGTGGTCATCTTGTTGCCGTACGCGGCCGCCGCGTCCTTGTGGACGATCGCACTGAACGCGTCGACGGCCTCGCCCTGCAACAGGATGTCCACCTTCACCAGCGCGGCTTCCTGCTCGCCGGCCTCCTCGTAGTCGAGGCTGGCGTAGCCGCGGGTGCGGGACTTCAGCGAGTCGAAGAAGTCGAAGATGATCTCGGCCATCGGCAGGGTGTAGCGCAGCTCGACGCGGGTCTCGGACAGATAGTCCATGCCGCCGAGCTCGCCGCGCCGCGACTGGCACAGTTCCATGATCGAACCGATGAACTCGCTCGGGGAGATGATCGTGCACTTGACGATCGGCTCGTAGATTTCGCGGGCCTTGTATAGACTTGAACTCGATCGGGACGACGACGGCGTAGCTTGTGAATGGAATTGATCGTCCCAGGAACAACGCGAGCGCTGAGTGCGGCCGACCACCAAATTCGGCAGTCACCGCGCGTGCCGC
>NZ_WVTE01000279.1:0-26846 GCF_009939605.1 Rhodococcus sp. YH1
GCGCAACCGCCGGGCCACCTCGGGAAGGTGCTCGCGACGGACGTGGAAGGTCAGCTCACCGCGGTGGACGACGACCTTCTCGATCGCCGCCTCGACATCCACCCCGGACTCGGTGACGGCGGCGTGCAGGGCGTCGGCCACGTCGTCGAAGTACCCGCCGTACGGGCGCGGGGTGCTCCCGGGCAGAGTCACCGGGCGTACGAGCCGCCCGTAGCCGGAGGTGTCGCCGCTGCCGCGGACCCCGAACATGCCCGTGCGGGTGCCGATCACCTCGGCGCCGCCGTCGGGCCGCGCCGGCAGCGTTCCCTCGGGGCCGGTGGTGGCCGCCCGGTCCACCGGCAGTGCGGTGTCCTGCGCGTGCGTCGCGGGATCCGTAGGGCGCGAGGACCGTTCGTTGTCGGAGGAGGAGGTCACCGGGCCGACCCCCGCACCTGGAGGGTGGGCACGACGGGCCGGGAGGCAGCCATGGCCGCCTCCTCGGCGGCCTGCACGGCCTTCTCCCGGTCCACGCCGAGCGGCATCTGCTGGATCTTCTCGTGCAGCATCAGGACGGCGTGCAGCAGCATCTCCGGCCGGGGCGGGCACCCGGGTAGGTAGATGTCGACGGGAACGATGTGGTCGACACCCTGGACGACGGCGTAGTTGTTGAACATGCCGCCCGAGGAGGCGCACACACCCATGGCCAATACCCATTTCGGCTCGACCATCTGGTCGTAGACCTGCCGCAGCACCGGGGCCATCTTCTGGCTGACCCGGCCGGCGACGATCATGAGGTCGGCCTGTCGCGGCGAGGCGCGGAACGCCTCCATCCCGAACCGTGCGATGTCGAACCGCGGCGACACGGTGGTCATCATCTCGATCGCGCAGCACGCGAGCCCGAAGGTCGCGGGCCACAGCGAACCCTTGCGCGCGAAACCGGCGAAGCTCTCCACCGTGCTCAGCAGAAAGCCGCTCGGCAACTTCTCCTCGAGACCCATGTCCGACTCTTATCACTTTCGGTCGGTGTTCGAATCCATTACGGCACAATCCCATTCCCTGTCGCGGTCATTCCCAGCCGAGACCACCCCGCCGCCACTCGTAGACGTAGGCGACGGCGACGTTGAACACGAACAGCGCCATCGCGGCCAGCCCGAAGACCCCCAGGGCATCGAGGTGCACGGCCCACGGATAGAGGAACACGATCTCGATGTCGAAGATGATGAACAGCATGGCCGTCAGGTAGTACTTCACCGGGAACCTGCCGCCGCCCGGCGGCTGCGGCGTCGGGTCGATCCCGCACTCGTAGGCTTCGAGCTTGGCTCGGTTGTAGCGGCTCGGGCCGATCACCGAGGACACGACGACCGAGAACACCGCGAAGGCGACCGCGATCCCTCCGAGCACGAGGATCGGGATGTAGACGTTCATGGCGCCTGGCTCCTCTCCGTGCGAGCCGGCCACCCGCGCCGACCCCGTTGCCCTTGCCGACCTCCACCGGCCGCTGGGGCCGAACGATCACGATACGGAGACAGTGCCGTGAGTCACTTCAACCGCATCATTGTGATGTACGGCTCAGCCTACCGGCGCGGTGTCCCGCCGAGGCGGATACGACGCGGCGTGATTTCTCCGTTTCGCCCGACCCTTGCGGGGGTGCCGGGACGCCGGGACCGGCAGATCGCCCGGACCGTGGGCCGATGCCGGCGCCCGCTTCGCGCCGCCCTCAGGTGGCGCTGCGGCCGCGCAGCAGCGCGACGACCGTCTCCGCGAGGCGGAACGGGTCGAGAGGCCGCGGCACCGCGGCCTCGGCGCGGGACCAGTCGGCCAGCCACGCGTCGTCCGCCCGGCCGGTCAGCACAACGACGGGCGGGCACTGTTCGAGTTCGTCCTTGAGTTGCTTGGCGATCCCCATCCCACCGGCGGAGGCCGCCTCGCCGTCCAGGATCGCGAGGTCGATACCGCCGGCGTCCATGCGGCGGATCACCATCGGCTCGGTCGCCACCTCGACGAAGTCGAGTTCGGGGAGCTCAGGATCGGGTCGCCGGCCCAGCGCCCGGGTGACCTGCTCGCGCGTGTCGGCGTCGTCGCTGTAGACGAGAACGCGCAGGGCGGCAGGACGGCTGGTACTCGCGGTCGAGTCGGTCACGGAGCAGATGCTACTGGCCGGAACGGAGGGCCCCCGGGAGGCGAGCCGCGGCACGCACGGCTCGCGGCCGCCTGCGCCCCGCCGGTCCCGCCGACGGCAGGCGACCGGTCCCCGTGCTCACCTGGCGTTACCGGGTGAGGAGAGCCAGGCTGCCACGAGGGCCGGTCACACCGCCGATTCTACTCGCCCGGAAGAGCTTCGGAATCTCCCGGCCCCTTCCCCTCGGAACCGGCGGTGGCCTGGGCGTACCGGTGTTCCGGCAGCACCAGCATGCGGGCGTACGCGATCGCTCGGGGCGTGGTCGCGAAGACGTGCCGCTCCTCGCTGTCCTTGGTGGTGAAGACACCCAGCGCGGACAGCGGCCGCAGGTGCTCCGGTTTGGCCCCGGAGATCAGGACCGTGATGTGCCGGTGCTCGAGCTTGGTGATGGCGTCCTTGAGGACCAGGGCGCCGGTGGCGTCGATGGCCGTCACCCGGGACATGCGCAGGATCACGACCTTGACGTCCGTGACGTCGGCGAGCTCGAGCAGGAATCGGTGGGCCGCGGCGAAGAACAGAGCACCGTCGATCCGGTACGCGACGATGTGCTCACGCAACAGCTCGTGTTCCTCGGCGGCGTGATCCCCTTCCTCGTCGAGGGGAACCTGCTCGATCCGGGCGGACTTCGCGACCGCCCGCAGCGCGAGCACCGCAGCGAACCCGACACCGATCGCGACCGCCGTCACGAGGTCGAGGGCGACGGTGACCAGGAACGTCACCGTCATGACGATCGCATCCGCGCGGCTCGCCCGCGTGATCGCGACGATCGAGGCGGTCTCGACCATGCGCACCGTGGTGGCGAGCAGAACGCCGGCGAGCGCGGCAAGGGGGATCTGGGCGACGAGCGGCGAGGCGAGGTAGACGATCCCGGCGAGGATGACGGCGTGGGTGAGGGCGGACAGCCGGGACCGCGCCCCCGAGCGGACGTTGACGGCCGTCCGGGCGATCGCGCCCGTGGCCGGAACGCCGCCGAACAGGGGGGCGGCGATGTTGGCCAGGCCCTGCCCGAACAACTCCCGGTCCGGGTCGTGCCGGGTGCCGACGCTCATCGAATCCGCGGCGGTCGCGGACAGCAGCGATTCGAGGGCCGCGAGCGCGGCCACCGCGAGCGCCGGCGCGAGAAGCGACGTCAGCTCACCCAGGTCGAGGAATCCGAGGCTGGGGGCGCTGAAGCCGGACGGGATGGACCCGATCCGCGTGACGTCCAGATGGAACAGCTGTGCGACGACGGTGGCCACCACCACCGCGACGAGCGAGAACGGCAGCTTCGGCAGGTACCGGCCGCCGATCAGGATGGCCGCCGCGACAAGCACCGCCACGACCGTGGGCAGAAGGGACGGCTGGTCGACGAACTGCCGGGCGGCGTCGAACGCGCTCTGCCACACCTTCTCCCCCTCGGCGTGGGCGATGCCGAGCGCGGCCGGAACCTGCTGCAGGGCGATGACCACGGCGATCCCGGCGGTGAAGCCCTCGATCACCGGGGCGGGCATGAATCGCACCGCCCGGCCGATGCCGGCGAAGGCGAGGACGACGAGAACGACGCCGGCGACGAGTCCCACCGCGAGGACGCCGGAGGCGCCGTGCTCGTGGAAGATCGGCACCAGGACGACGGTCATCGCGCCGGTCGGGCCCGACACCTGGAAGCGGGAGCCGCCGAACACGGCGGCGACCGCTCCCGCGACGACGGCGGTCGCGAGGCCCGCCGCGGCCCCGAGACCGGAGCTGATGCCGAAGCCGAGCGCGAGGGGCAACGCGACGAGGGCGACGACGAGTCCGGCGGTCAGATCGGCGCGGGGCGAGCGCAGGGCCGGTTTCCACTCGACCCAGCGCGGCATCAGCGCGGCGACCGACCGCGCGGCGCGAGCCACGACGGTGCCGGCTCCCGCCGCCTCTTCCTCGGTGCGCCCGGTCACCGCATCCTGCTGCTCTGTCGACATCGACATCGTGCCTCCACCACAAACAATAAATAAGCACTTAATAAAGTCTGCAATCAATGCGCGCGAAGCGCCCCGGTGCGCGACCGGCTCAGCGGCGCGCTCGGCCCGCCGGTTCGGCTACGTCGTCCTCGAGCAGCTCCGCCTGTCCGGCGACCACCCCCGTGAGGATGGCGCGGGCGACGCCCAGCAGTTCCGCGACCCGCGGCGACGTCAGCGCGTACGTCACCGACAGCCCCTCCCGGCGCGCGGTGACCAGGCCTGCGCGCCGGAGGATCGCCAGTTGCTGGGAGAGATTGGCGGGTTCGATCCCCACCTCGGGCAACATCTCGGAGACGGCATGCTCGCGCTCGCTGAGCAGCTCGAGGACGCGGATGCGCGCCGGATGTCCGAGCGTCTTGAAGAAGTCGGCCTTCATCCGATAGAGGGGCTGACGCGCCTGCGCGACCATCACCGTTCCCGTCGTCCGAGCCACCGCCGGCGGGCGATGCCGTTACTTGCGTAGTTTAGCAATCAAAGAGGTAGGGTGTGCGTGACATGCGACACACCGGACACCGACACCGTCGGCACCCGGCGCGGTTCAGGAACGCGCCGCACGCCCGAGCCGGGCGAGGCTCGCGGACATCTGCGCGGGCGAGACCCGCGGAAGCCGCACGCGACGCAGGTACGCGGTGTCGGTCACCGCGGACCAGTCGCACGCCTGGCTCACCGCAGCGCCCCCGGTCGTCCCGGTGAAGGACCACTCCCACCGGATGCCGAGCGGCGGCGTGTCCGGGTTGGCCGGCAGCCACGCCAGCAGCCGGTCGGGTTCGAACGCCACCACGTGGTTGACCACCGGATACGCGCTGCGCCCGGGCAAGTGCACCTGCCCGGAGAAGCGCTGGCCGACGGCGGTGATCGGGGGCTGCCCCGCGGGCACCTGCACCGTGCCCGAGCCGTCGATCTCGCTGTGCCGCAGCGGGTCCCGCATCACCCCGAACAGCGCCGCGGCCGACACCGGTATCGTGGCCTCGACCCGGACCGATGTCGTCGTGCGCACCACGCGCACCCCGGCCCCACCGATGTCGCCGACCCCTGCCGCTTCTCCCCCATCGTTCACGCCGCACATCGTGCCACCTCGGCGCGCAATCGTTGCGCGGCGTCCGGAGCCTGATCCGGGTCGAACGCGCATATCGCGCCGGGCGGCGGGGTATGCGTGCAAAGGTGGAACCGCCACCGATCACGGGAGGAAGCACATGATTGTCCGCAGAATTGCCCGCCCCATGCTCGCGTCGGTCTTCGTCGCCGGGGGCATCGACGCGCTGAGAGACTCGTCCACCAAGGCGGCGGCAGCGCAGCCGGGACTCGACCGGGCGGTGGGCATGCTGCCCGACACGGTGACGCAGAAGCTCCCGGACTCGGTGAGCGAGAAGCTCACGAACGATCCGGAGACACTCGTGCGGATCAACGCCGCCGTGCAGATCGGGGCGGGTGCGCTGCTCGCGGTCGGGAAGGCACCGCGGCTGGCGGCTCTTGCCCTGGCCACCACGCTCGTGCCCACGACGGTGGCGGGTCACGACTTCTGGAACGTCGAGGATGCGGAGGCCCGGGCCATCCAGCGCACCCAGTTCCTCAAGAACATCAGCCTGCTCGGCGGGCTGATCATCACCGCGGTGGACACCGAAGGCAAGCCGTCGCTGGGGTGGCGCGGACGGCGGGCCGCACGGCGCGCCCAGGAGGCCGTCGCCGGTGTCCTGCCTCATCAGGACGACGGCACGGGCGAAGCGGTCACCGAGAGCCTGCACAAGGTGGCCGAGCGGGTCCGGGTCCTGTCGGAGGAGGCAGCGGAGGTGGCCGGCACCGCCCGTGAGCGTGGAAGCCACCTGCTGGGCGTTGCCCGCGAGCGCGGACCCGAGCTCGCCGAGGTCGCCCGCGAACGCGGCACGCACCTGCTCGACGTCGCCCGCGAACGCGGCCCCGAACTCGCCGACGTCGCCCTCGAACGCGGCACCGAACTCGCCGACGTCGCCCGCGAACGCGGCACCGAACTGCTCGACGTCGCCCGCGAACGCGGCCCCGAACTCGCCGAGGTCGCCCGGGAACGGAGTTCGCTGCTGTGGGGCACGGCCCGTGAGCGCGGCCCGGAGCTGGCGAAGGTCGCCCGCGAGCGGGCGCTGACGGCGGAGGAGCGTTCCCTGTTGCTGGCGCAGCAGGCCCGTCACCGCGCCGAGGAGGCCCTCACCCGCGCCCGCCTGCAGTTGCAGCGCTGACAGCACGGTCCCGCACCCGGCGATTCTGCGCCGGTGCGGGACCGCCACTAGACTTCTTGGGCACTTCGTGGCGACGCACCCGCCGCCCGTCCGACCCCGAGGAGACCCCTTGCCGGCCGATGGCCTGTCCCACCCCGACCAAGAGCGTGAGCAGGTCTACCTGTCGATGCTGTACGGCCACCTCGACTCCATGCGGGCCTACGCCAAGACCCGGCTGAGCCGGGTGCTGCTCGACACCGGCGGCACTCCGCAGGCCCGCAGCGAGCGGGAGTCCTTCACGCAGCTGTACACGGAGGACATCGCGAAATACGACGCGGCCGAGCACGGGCTGTGCTTCGGCCGGATCGACGTGCGCGACGGCGAGGACGGCGACGGGACCGAGGTACGGTACATCGGCCGCATCGGCATCCTCGACGAGGCGAACGACTACGAGCCGCTGCTGCTGGACTGGCGGGCGCCGTTGGCCCGGCCGTTCTATCTGGCGACGCCGGCGGCGCCGGAGGGCGTGACGCGGCGCCGGCACATCCGGTCGCGCAGCCGCGCGATCACCGCGCTCAACGACGAGTACCTCGATCTCGACGCGGCCCAGGCGCACGACGCCACCGTCTCGGCGGGGGGTGTCGCCGGCGAGACGGCGCTGCTGGCCGCGCTGAACGCCGCGCGGACCGGGCAGATGCACGACATCGTCGCGACGATCCAGGCCGAGCAGGACGCGATCATCCGATCCGAGCACAAGAGCGTGCTCGTCGTCCAGGGCGGCCCGGGCACCGGGAAGACCGCGGTGGCCCTGCACCGGGCGGCGTTCCTGCTGTACACGTACCGTCGGCAGCTCGCGAAGAGCGGTGTGCTCATCGTCGGACCGAACTCGACGTTCCTGGACTACATCGGGCAGGTGCTGCCGTCCCTCGGCGAGACCGGCGTGTTGCTGTCCACGATCGGTGACCTGTACCCCGGGGTGCGCGCGAGCGTCGAGGACTCCCTCGAGGCAGGCGCCATCAAGGGCTCCCTCGGCATGATCGAGGTGCTGAAGAAGGCGGTGCGGGACCGTCAGGAGATCCCGACGACGCCGATCCCCCTGGTCTTCGACACCTACCGGCTGACCCTCGACCGCAAGACGGTCACGCGGGCGCGGGGCCGGGCCCGGTCGTCGCGCCGGCCGCACAACCTGGCTCGCCCGATCTTCGTCTCCGCGGTGGTGGACGCGCTCGCCGACCAGCTCGCGTCGATCATCGGTGCGAATCTGGTCGACGGCGGAAACCTGTTGAGCCGGGACGACATCGACGACATCCGGGCCGAGATGCGGGCGGACCGCGACATCACGGCGGCGATCGACTCGCTGTGGCCGCAGCTGAGCCCGCAGCAGGTGCTCGCGGAGCTGTTCGCGTCCCGGGAGCGCCTCGCGTCGGCGGCGCCGGAACTCGACGAGGACCAGCGCGCACTGCTGCTGCGCCCCTCGGCGACGCGGGTGTTCAGCGCCGCGGACGCGCCACTGCTCGACGAACTCGCCGAGTTGCTCGGCGTCGACGACGCGGCCGAGCGGGAGCGCGTCGCGCGGCAGTGGCGCAAGCAGATCGCCGACGCGCAGGGCGCCCTGGACATCCTGACGGGGTCGGCCCCGCAGGATCTCGAGGACGAGCTGGATCCGGAGATCCTGATGGCGTACGACCTGATCGACGCCGACCAGCTCGCGCAGCGACAGAGCCGCTCGAGCCACGAGACCACGGCCGAACGGGCCGCCGGGGACCGGACCTGGACGTACGGGCACGTGATCGTCGACGAGGCGCAGGAGCTGTCCGAGATGGCCTGGCGGATGCTGATGCGGCGCATCCCGAACCGTTGGATGACCCTGGTCGGCGACACCGCGCAGACCGGGGATCCGGCCGGCAGCTCGTCCTGGCAGCGGATCCTGGAGCCGTACGTGGCCAACCGGTGGAAGAAGGCCGAGCTGACCGTCAACTACCGGACGCCCGCGGAGATCATGGAGATCGCACATGCGGTCCTCGCCGAGATCGATCCGCACCAGGTGCCGCCGCGCTCGGTGCGCGAGTCCGGGTTCACACCGTGGGTCCGGAACGTCGACGCGGACGGCCTTCTCGAAGCCGTGCACGGCGCCCTCGCGGCCGAGGACGGCCCGGGCCTCACGGCGGT
The DNA here is from genome assembly GCF_009939605.1 of Rhodococcus sp. YH1. Classification (NCBI taxonomy): domain Bacteria; kingdom Bacillati; phylum Actinomycetota; class Actinomycetes; order Mycobacteriales; family Nocardiaceae; genus Rhodococcus; species Rhodococcus sp. YH1. Next base: position 8,490 of record NZ_WVTE01000279.1, read on the forward strand.
GATCGTGCCGCACGATCTCGCGGCGCAGTGGGCGCACCTACGGTCGGATTCGGTGCGGGTGTCCACCGTGAAGGACGTCAAGGGACTGGAATTCGATTCGGTGCTGCTGGTGGAGCCGACCGCCATCGTGGCGGAGTCGCCTCGCGGGCTCAACGACCTGTACGTGGCGCTCACCCGCGCCACCCAACGGCTCGGGGTGCTGCACACCGGGGAACTGCCCGAGGCACTGGCGGCGCTGGTGGCGCCGGCCCGGCTGTGACAGGTCACCGATGTGCCGTTTCACCGCCTGCGCCGTTCGGCCGGGCGGTATGTTGCGGACGAACGTGCGACCGGTCGGAGCGGGAGGCGGGGCGGTGAGAGCGGTGTGGCCTCGGGGGCGCTGGGCGCGCATCCTGGCAGGGTTCGGGGTCCTCGCCACCACCGCGGGTTGTGCGGGGACCGCGGCCTCGGAGGACTCCGCGGCCGCCATCCCGGTCACGGTCCCGATGGCGGCCGCACCGGTCGAGGCGGAGGCGCTGGACGGGCCGGCCCTGCGGTTCAAGCAGGCCCTGGCCGACGCCGGGCTGGCCGCCGGGGTGCCCGACGAGACGCTGGTGGCACTGGTCCGGGGGACGTGTGCCCAGCTGGCCGCCGGCCTGCCGGAAGAACAGATCCTCGGCTCGGTCCGGTCCGTCGCGGCCTTCGCAGCGTCCGTCTCGCGGGCGGAGTTGCAGGGCGACGACGCCGCCCGGTTCTACGTGGGTGCCGCCCGCGAGACCTACTGCTGATCGACGCGTCAGCGGACGGTGTGCACGATGAGCACGTCCGAGGTCGACTTGCGGGCCAGATCCGAGGGTACGGAGCCGAGCAACCGGCCGGTGAGGGTGTTCAGGCCCCGGTTGCCCACGACGAGCAGGTCCGCCTCCACCTCGTCGACCAGTTCGAGGAGCGAGTCGACGGGAGCCCCGACGACGGCCCGTTCGAGGACGTTCTTGGCGCCGGCTGCGTGGGCCTTCTCCCGGGCGGTGCGCAGGATGTCGTAGGTGGGCGCCGATCCGGTCACCTGGTAGGCGTCCTCACCGAGCACGTCGGCGGCGCGGGCGCTGTCCTTCGGATCCACCGGGTAGTAGGCGCACGCGATGACGAGACGGGCCTCGGCGTCACCGGCGAGAGCTGCTGCCTTCTCGACGGCGCGGTACGACGACTCGGAACCGTCGGTTCCGACGACTACGGTCCGGTAGGCGCTCATGCATTCCTCCATGAAATTGGTCGGGTTTCGCCGGCGGGCGACCGTCGTTGCGTCCCCCTTCCGACTGCTGCGTCGACAGTAGCGGCCGACCGGACGGGGTTGACGGCCTTTGGGGTGGATCCCACAGGGCCCGCCGCCGTGCACTCGACGCCACTGACGACCGTTGACGTTACCGTGCGTCACCGTAACGCGGGCCGAACATCTGCGCGGGGAACACGCCGGACTCCACGATGGCGTCCCGCCACGGCAGCGCGAGCTCCGTCAGCCGGTCGGCCTTGTCTTCGCCCAGCGCCGCCCACGGCACCGCCGCGAGGTCGTCGGTCAGGTCCTCGACGAGTTCGCGGACCTCGAAGCCCTCGTCCGTGAGCGCACCGGAGCGGTCGAGCAGTCCGCGCGAGCGCAGCGCCGTCTCCGCGTCGGCCCACTCCTCCTTGCTCCAGCCGCGGCGCGCGCGGGCGAAGTCCTCGCTGAACCCGATCCCCGCGGCGGTGTGGGTGACGAGGGCCTCGATCCCGGTCAGGCCGGCGGTCTGCAACGCCGCGACGTGCCCGTCGCCCCGGTATTCGCGCAGCAGGGTCAGCGCGTGCCACAGGATCAGGTGCGGGGCGTCCGGCCACGGCAGGTCGGCGTGCCCCGCGTACAGCGGCCGGCCCTCCGGTCCCGGGACGGCCCGGGCGGCGCTCGCGGCGAGGTCCGCCGCCTCGCGCATCTCCGGCGAGTCCAGCACCTCGGGCCCGAGGATTCGGGCCAGCGACTCGTCGATGCCGCGCAGCCGGGCGGCCACGACGGCCTCCGGGGTGGCGAGCCGCCAGGCGTGCGGGATCGCGGACGCGACGAGACGGGGACTGAAGTTGTAGAAGGTGGCGGTCACGACGCCCGCCCCGACCGCCCCGAGCGCGGCGGAACGCGCCGCGAAGTACCGCATCCGGCCGGCCTCGAGGCCGGTGTCGCCGAGCGCGGCGTCGACTTCGGGGGCGAAGTACCCGACGGAGTGGATCAGTTCGAGGGCACGGGCGATGCGGCCGGCAGACTGTGGGTCCATGCCGCAGACGCTACGCGAGGCCGGCGGCGTCCATCCCGCGCAGTTCCTTCTTCAGGTCGGCGATCTCGTCGCGCAACCGCCCGGCCAGTTCGAACTGCAGCTCGCGGGCCGCGTTCATCATCTGGTCGGTCAGTTCCTGCACGAGGTCCGCGAGTTCGGCCCGGGGCATGGACTTCACGTCGCGGCCCTCGTAGACGCCGGCGCTCACGGCGCGACCGGATTCCCCCTGGGCGCGGCGGCCGCGGGAGGCGTTGCGGCCCGAGCCCCCGACCTCCACGGTGTCGTCGGCCTCCTCGTAGACCTGGTCGAGGATGTCGGCGATCTTCTTGCGCAGCGGCTGCGGGTCGATGCCGTGCTCGCGGTTGCACGCGATCTGCTTCTCGCGGCGCCGCTCGGTCTCCTCGATGGCACGCGCCATCGAGTCGGTGACCTTGTCGGCGTACATGTGGACCTCGCCGGAGACGTTGCGGGCGGCCCGGCCGATGGTCTGGATGAGGCTGGTGGTCGAGCGCAGGAACCCCTCCTTGTCGGCGTCGAGGATCGCCACGAGCGAGACCTCGGGTAGGTCGAGGCCCTCGCGGAGGAGGTTGATGCCGACGAGGACGTCGTACTCGCCGAGCCGCAGCTGCCGGAGCAGCTCGACGCGCCGGAGGGTGTCGATGTCCGAGTGCAGGTAGCGCACCCGGATGCCGAGCTCGAGCAGGTAGTCGGTGAGATCCTCGGACATCTTCTTGGTGAGGGTGGTGACGAGCACCCGCTCGTCCCGGTCGGCGCGCTCGCGGATCTCGTGTACCAGGTCGTCGATCTGGCCCTTGGTGGGCTTGACGACGACCTTCGGGTCCACCAGTCCGGTCGGCCGGATGACCTGTTCGACGAACTCGCCGCCGGCCTGCCCGAGCTCGTACGGGCCGGGGGTGGCCGACAGGTAGACGGTCTGGCCGATGCGGGCGGCGAACTCCTCCCAGGTCAACGGGCGGTTGTCGACGGCCGAGGGCAGCCGGAACCCGAATTCGACGAGGTTGCGCTTGCGCGACATGTCCCCCTCGTACATGGCGCCGATCTGCGGGACGGTGACGTGGGACTCGTCGATGACCAGCAGGAAGTCCTCCGGGAAGTAGTCGATCAGGGTGGCCGGCGCGGAACCGGCGGGACGGCCGTCGATGTGTCTCGAGTAGTTCTCGATGCCGGAGCAGAACCCGACCTGGCGGATCATCTCGAGGTCGTACTGGGTGCGCATCCGCAGGCGCTGCGCCTCGAGCAGCTTGCCGCGGTTCTCGAGGTCGACGAGACGGTCCTCGAGTTCGGCCTCGATGTCGGTCACGGCCCGTTCCATCCGCTCCGGCCCGGCGACGTAGTGGGTGGCGGGGAAGATCCGCAGCGAGTCCACCTTGCGCACCACGTCCCCCGTCAGGGGGTGCAGGTAGTAGAGCGCGTCGATCTCGTCGCCGAAGAACTCGATGCGCACGGCGAGTTCCTCGTACGCGGGGATGATGTCGACGGTGTCGCCCTTGACCCGGAACGAGCCGCGCGTGAACGCCATGTCGTTGCGGGTGTACTGCACGTCCACCAGCAGGCGCAGCAGGGCGTCGCGGGGCACCTCCACCCCGACCTCGAGCGCGATGGAACGGTCCAGGTAGGACTGCGGCGTGCCCAGGCCGTAGATGCACGACACGGACGCGACCACCACGACGTCGCGACGGGAGAGCAGCGCGGAGGTGGCCGAGTGCCGCAGCCGTTCCACGTCGTCGTTGATCGAGGAGTCCTTCTCGATGTACGTGTCGGTCTGCGCGATGTACGCCTCGGGCTGGTAGTAGTCGTAGTACGACACGAAGTACTCGACGGCGTTGTGCGGCAACATCTCCCGCAGCTCGTTGGCGAGCTGCGCGGCGAGGGTCTTGTTCGGCGCCATCACCAGGGTGGGGCGTTGGACCCGCTCGATCAGCCACGCGGTGGTGGCCGACTTGCCGGTGCCCGTGGCGCCGAGCAGCACCACGTCCTTCTCCCCCGCCTGCAGGCGGCGCTCGAGCTCGTCGATCGCGGCCGGCTGATCCCCGGCAGGCTTGTGGTCGCTGACCACCTCGAACCGGCCCTCGGCCCGTTCGATCTCCCCCACGGGGCGGAACTCGGAGTGGGCGACAACGGGATGCTCGCTTGCGAACGCCATGGGAACCAGGGTAGGCGGCGGCACCGACAATGCCGATCGGCGGCGGCAGGGACCCGGTGCCTGGCCGCCGGGACACGGAGTCATCCGCCGGGACACGGAGTCGTCCGCCGGGACACGGAGTCGTCCGCCGGGACACGGAGTCGTCCGCCGGGCATGATCGGTCGGACCGGCCCGCCCGTCCACCGTCGGCTCTCGTCGGACCGTCCGCCCGGGAGACCGCGAAATCCAGGGGGTACACGTGAACGCTCGCAACGACCCGAAGCCCGCGGTGGCGCCCCCACCGGACTACCGGGTCCACACCCGGCTGGACCTGAAGAACGACACGCGGGCGGCCGCGGCCGTCCGGACCGTCCTCGTCCTCACCGTCGCCGTCCTCCTCGGCGCGGCAGTGGTCCTGGGCCTGCCGCTGCGGAGCGGGTGGGGCACGGCGCCCACGGTCGTCGTCACCGTCGTGGCGTGCCTCGGCTACCTGGCGGTGCACGAACTGACCCACGGCCTGGTCTCCCGGATCCTCTCCGGCGTGCGCCCGACGTACGCGGTGCGGTTCCCCTTCCTGACGACGGGCAGCGACGCCTGGCTCACGCGGAACGCGGCCGTGACCGTCACGCTCGCCCCCGTGGCGCTGTGGGGCGCGGTCCTGGTGGCCTTGCTGTTCGCCGTGCCCGTCGACTTCGTCCTCACCGTCTTTGTCGTCACGGTGGTGAACTTCGCGGGGTCGGCCGGCGACTACGTCCAGGCCGGCGCGCTGTGGCGGCTGCCCGCCTCCGCGCTCGTGCAGGACAACGGGCACGAAACGACGACGGTGGTGCCGGCCGGGCCGGCGGGCCGGTAGGTCCGGCACCGGCGGGTTTACCGGCCCGGACCGCAGTAACGTTCAGCCCATGTCCGAGGCGAAACTTCACCACGTCAAGGTCGAGACCTTCGATGTGGCCGCGCACACGAACGTCGACCCGAAGGGCATCGTGCGGGAGGTGGAGGTGTACCGGGTCGAGCGGTGGGGCCTGTACATGGCGCGGCCCGCCGACCACCCGCAGTTCGGGTATCTCGAGTCGTGGCTGCTGCCGGACCTCGGCCTACGCGCGTCGATCTTCCACTTCCGGCCCGGTTTCGAACGCGACCAGGACCGGTACGTCGACGTCGGCGAGTTCTGGTGCGAGGGGAACGTGTGGCACTCGCGCGACCACTACCTCGATCTCGTGGTGCGCACCGGCCGCGACACCGCCGTCGAGGACGTCGACGAACTGCTCGCCGCCGCGGCGGCGGGACTGCTGGATCCGGGGACCGCCGAGCGCGCGGTGCAGCGGGCGTTGCGGGCGGTGGACGGCATCGCCACGCACGGCCACAATCTCGATGCCTGGCTGGCCGCGCTGGCCATGCCGGTCAGCTGGCGCTGAGCGGGTCCCGCCTCGGTCCGGGCGTCAGGCCGACCAGCCGGTCTTCTCTGCCCACTCCCAGGCACGCGTGTAGGCGCCGTCGAACCAGGGGGCCTTCTCCCCGGCGTAGACGGCGGCGGCCTCGGCCGGGTCGTGCCGGGCGGCCGCGTCACGGGCCGCGGCCTGCTTGATCTCGGCGAATTCGGCGACGGCCTCGGGGTTCGCGCGCAACCAGTCCCGCAGCAGCAGGGCGAACTGCTGGCCGGGCCAGCCCTGCACCCGCAGATGCACGTACGCGGGCCGACCGGGGTCGGCGCTGCCGTGCAGGCGCGCGCCCCACACGGCCGGGTCGGTCTCGCCGCCGGCACCGTACGACGGCCGCGGGTCGTCGTGGTCGACGTGGGCGATGCGGGGGAATCCGGCGCCCGCGAGGGGGTCCTCGAGTGCGTCCGCCGCGGCGAGGTCCGGCACGGTGATCTGGAGGTCGAGCACATCGACGGCAGCCAGCCCGGGCACGGCGGTCGAGCCGATGTGGTCGATCCGCACGGCGCCGCCCCCGGCGGCGAGCGCGAGCCGGCCGATCAGCCGCTGCGCCTGCCGGTGCCAGTCCGGATTCGGGTCGCGGAGCACCGGCGCCGGCTGCACGGGGGTGCGGCTGCGCAGGTTCGCCTCGAACGGCACGAGCCGCTCGGTCCACAGGGCGCGCACGGCCGCCGCGAGGGCGTCCCGGTCGCCGTTGTTGTCCAGCCAGACGTCCGCGGCCGCGCGGCGCTGTTCGTCGGTGGCCTGGGCGGCGATGCGGGCCCGCGCGTCGCCCTCGGGCATCGCACGCAGTTCGACCAGGCGGCGCAGGCGCTCGCCGGCGTCGGTGTGCACCACGGCGACGAGATGGAACGCGGGCGCCATGCCGCCCTCGACGAGGAGCGGGATGTCCTGGACGACGATGGCGTCGGCGGGTGCGGCGGCGACCAGTTCGGCGGTGCGCGCCCCCACCCGGGGATGGGTGATCGCGTTGAGCACCGCCCGCGCCTCGTCGCTGGCAAAGGCCTTGGCGGCCAACGCCGGTCGGTTCAGGGATCCGTCCGGCAGCAGGATGTCGTCACCGAAGGCCGCGGCGAGTTCGGCCAGGCCCTCGGTGCCCGGCGCGACGACTTCGCGGGCGATGGTGTCCGCGTCGACGAGCACCGCCCCCAGCGCGACGAGTTCGTGGGAGACGGTGGATTTGCCCGCTCCGATGCCTCCGGTCAGTCCGAGTCTCAGCACGTCGAACAGTGTCGCATCACCGATCCGGGTGCCGGACACCGGCCGGTCGTCACACTGCAGTCACAACGGGGTCACGGACTGGTCGCGACCTGGGATTTCGTCGGCAACACGCCCATCTCACCCGCCTCGCCTGCCCCAGTATCATCGGCGCGTCGGATATCGTCGGACCGAGCGTCCGACCATCGTCATTACCCGCCCCACTCGAAAAGGCACCGCATGCGATCCTCCCCTCAGCTGCCCGGTCGGCATCGCCTCGGCATGGAGAACGGTGTTCACTGCATCCTCATCCCCGAGGTCGCCGCCGCGCTCGCCGAGCACCGGCGTAACTGGTTCACCATGCTGCTCAGCAACGCCCGCCACAGCCAGGCGGCGATCCGCAAGCGCGCCGCCGAACTGCCGGCCCAGTGGGCCAGCACCCCGGCGGTGAGCTGAGCACCTCCGGCATCCGGTCGGCGCGACGCCGAAGGCCGCGGCCCCGCTCCTCGAGGAGCGGGGCCGCGGCCTTTTCCGGGGGGACCAGCGTCCGGTGCAGGCTGTCTGCCGGCGCGGAGAACGCGAGGGGCCCCGCACCGGCCGGTGCGGGGCCCCTCGCTCGAACGTGTCAGGCGTTGCCGGACAGCTTCTCGCGCAGCGCGGCGAGCTGCGCGTCGCTGGCCAGCGAACCACCGGTCGACTCGGCGGTGCCGGTCTCGGCACCCGTCTCCGACGAGTAGTTGGTGCCGGAGACACCCGCGGCAGCCTCGGCGGCCTCGTCGGCAGCCATCTTCTCGATCTGCGCGGTGTGCATCTTGTGGCGACGCTCGGCCTCCGCGTAACGGGACTCCCACTCCTCACGCTGCTTCTCGAAGCCCTCGAGCCATTCGTTGGCCTCGGGGTCGAAGCCCTCGGGGAAGATGTAGTTGCCCTGCTCGTCGTAGCTGTCGGCCATGCCGTACTTCGACGGGTCGAACTCGGCGTTGTAGTCCTCGTTCGCCTGCTTCAGCGACAGCGAGATGCGGCGACGCTCCAGGTCGATGTCGATGACCTTGACCATCGCGTCGTCGCCCACGGCCACGACCTGGTCCGGAACCTCCACGTGGCGCTCGGCCAGCTCGGAGATGTGCACCAGGCCCTCGATGCCCTCCTCGACGCGGACGAACGCGCCGAACGGAACGAGCTTGGTGACCTTGCCCGGGACGATCTGACCGATCGCGTGGGTCCGGGCGAACTGACGCCACGGGTCTTCCTGGGTGGCCTTGAGCGAGAGCGACACGCGCTCCCGGTCGAGATCGACGTCGAGAACCTCGACCGTGACCTCGTTGCCGACCTCGACGACCTCGGACGGGTGGTCGATGTGCTTCCAGGACAGCTCGGAGACGTGCACCAGACCGTCGACCCCGCCCAGATCGACGAACGCGCCGAAGTTGACGATGGAGGACACGACGCCCTTGCGGACCTGGCCCTTCTGGAGCTGGTGCAGGAACTCGCTGCGGACCTCGGACTGGGTCTGCTCGAGCCAGGCGCGACGCGACAGGACCACGTTGTTGCGGTTCTTGTCGAGCTCGATGATCTTGGCCTCGATCTCCTTGCCGACGTACGGCTGCAGATCGCGGACGCGGCGCATCTCGACGAGCGACGCGGGCAGGAAGCCACGCAGGCCGATGTCGAGGATCAGGCCGCCCTTGACGACCTCGATGACGGTGCCCTTGACGGCCTCGTCCTTCTCCTTGAGCTCCTCGATCGTGCCCCACGCGCGCTCGTACTGCGCACGCTTCTTCGACAGGATCAGGCGGCCTTCCTTGTCCTCCTTGGTGAGAACCAGGGCCTCGACCTCGTCGCCGACGGAGACGACCTCGTTGGGGTCGACGTCGTGCTTGATGGAGAGCTCGCGGGACGGGATGACGCCTTCGGTCTTGTAACCGATGTCGAGCAGCACCTCGTCGCGATCAACCTTGACGATGGTGCCTTCCACGATGTCGCCATCGTTGAAGTACTTGATCGTGGCGTCGATGGCGGCGAGGAAATCCTCGGCGGAGCCGATGTCGTTGACGGCTACCTGCGGCGAGGTGACGGTGGTGGAGGGCATGTGTTGAGTTGCTCCGGACGGGTTGGTGTCGGTTGATGAAGTTCGGTCGGACAAGCGGACCGCGCGCCGCGCGAACGCCACGCACACTCCGCCGCGGGCGCCCGCGCCGGATCCTTATCGGGCCACGGGCGGACACTCGCGATCATCAGGCTACGCGTCCCGGTGCTAGCTGGGCAAACCCGGCCCGGGCGCGGCGGGCCCGCGGCTCTACGCTGAACGACATGTCCGACGACCGTCACGCCCACGCCCAGTCCGTCCTGGGAGCCACCCGCGCAGGTCGGGCCCGCCTCGGCACGCGGGACAGTGAGCGCGCGAGCCGCACCTGGTGGGACGCCGACGCCGCGGACTACCACCGCACCCACGGCGAGTTCCTCGGCGTGGACTCGGCGGAGGGCGAGTTCGTATGGTGCCCGGAGGGGCTGCACGAGGGCGACGTGCACCTGCTCGGCGACGTCGCCGGCAAGGACGTCCTCGAGCTCGGCTGCGGGTCGGCGCCGTGCGCCCGCTGGCTCGCGGGCCGGGGCGCCCGGGCGGTGGGTCTGGACATCTCCATGGGGATGCTCGCGCGCGGGCTGACCGCGATGGACCGCGGCGGGCCGCGGGTACCGCTCGTGCAGGCCGGCGCGGAGGACCTGCCCTTCCCGGACGCGAGCTTCGACATCGCGTGCTCGGCGTTCGGGGCGGTACCGTTCGTCGCCGACTCGGCGCGGGTCATGCGGGAGGTCGCGCGGGTGCTGCGCCCGGGCGGGATCTGGGTGTTCGCGGTCAACCACCCCATCCGCTGGATCTTCCCGGACGACCCCGGTGAGCGGGGACTGACCGCGATGCTGCCGTACTTCGACCGCACCCCGTACGTGGAGGTCGACGAGGCCGGCGTCCCCACCTACGTCGAGCATCACCGCACCATCGGGGATCGGGTCCGAGAACTCGTCGCGGCCGGCCTCGAGGTACGCGACATCGTCGAACCCGAATGGCCGGAGGGGCTCGACCGCGAGTGGGGCCAGTGGAGCCCGCTGCGCGGGGAACTGTTCCCCGGCACCGCGATCTTCTGCAGCCGTAAACCGGACTGACCCGCCCGCGACCGCCCGCCCGGCCGATCACCCGTCCGGCCGATGCCCGGTCCCCGCCTGTGTCATGGTCGTGGGGTGACGCCCGCCGAGGACGACTCCGGCGCACCGCGAGCGCCCCGCGCCGATCACCGCGACCCGCCGCGGCACGGCGGCCGGTAGCTGCCCACCACGCGACTCGACGCGTTCTCCGACGGCGTCTTCGCGATCGTGATCACCCTGCTCGTCCTCGAACTGGACGTACCCGACTCCGCAGCCCGGCTGCTCGAGGACCTGCGCGCCGAGTGGCCCTCCTTCCTGGGATACCTGGTCAGCTTCGCCTTCATCGGTGGTGTGTGGGTCGCCCGCAGCAACCTCACCCGGTTGCTGCGGGCGACCGACGGGGTCTTCCTGCGCCTGAATCTGCTGCGGTTGCTGTTCGTGACCGTCCTGCCGTTCACCACCAGCCTGATGGCGACCCACCTGTCCGACGCGGCGCGAAGGCCGGCCACGGTGGCGTTCGGCCTGAACCTGGCCATGGCGATACTCATGAGCAACGTGCTGATCGCCTACGCCGTGCGCAACGCCGACCTGACCGACGAGGCGGGCCGGGCCGGACTGCCGGCGCTGGCCCGGGAACGATGGTCGGTGGCGGTACTCATGGCCGCATCGACCCTCCTGGCGGCGTTCCTGCCGCAGCTCGCGGTGGCGTTCTACCTCGCGGTGGCGGTGCTTCTGCTCGTCGAGCCGTTCCGGCTTCTCCGGGTGCCCCGGCACCGAGCAGGCACCGGGTCCGCGTGAACCGGCACCCGGGGGCCTTCGGCCCTTCTGGTCGCCGGAGCGGCCGCCTATGTTGGGCAGCAGGACGACCCGTCCCTCCCACAGACGGGAGACGACCGTGAGCGAGCCTGCGACCCCGGGGCAGGACGATGCCCTGCTGCTCTCGGTGGTCCGGGATCTGGTGGCCGAGAGGTACACGGTCGATCGCGCGGCCGGCACACGACTCGACAGCGTCTTCGATCGTGATCTCGGGCTCGACAGTCTCGCGGTCACCGAGCTGATCTCCCGCGTCGAGGATGCGTTCGGGGTGAGCCTGGATCATGGGGTGCTCGGCACCGTGACCACCCCGCGTCAGCTGCTGACGGCGGTGCACCACGCACCCGCGCGGGAGCGCCGCCGGCCGGTGCCCGCGCGACGGGCGGCGCCCCCATGCACCGACCGGACGCCGGACGCGACCGCGACCCTGACCGAGGCGCTCTCGTGGCACGCCCGCACCCATCCGGATCGGGTCCACCTGCGCATTCTCACCGAGGGACACCAGAGCGAGATCAGCTACGGCGAGCTGCATTCCGCGGCTGCCACGGTGTCCGCCGCGCTGCTCGCCCACGATCTCCGGCCCGGTGACGCGGTCGGCCTCATGCTTCCCACCAGCCGGGACTACTTCACCACGTTCACCGGCGTGCTCCTGGCCGGGGGCGTCCCGGTACCGGTCTATCCGCCGGCGCGTCCCTCCCAGCTCGCCGAGCACCTCCGTCGGCAGGTGCACATTCTCGACAACGCACGGACCCGTGTGCTGGTCACCGACCCGGAGGCCGCCCGCCTGGCCCGGTTGATGCGCGGCCAGGTGGAGACGGTGCGCCACGTCCTGACCCCGGGCGACCTGGCCGGCTGCGGGGAGGCGACCGGCGGACCGCGCGGCGCCGGCGACATCGCCCTGTTGCAGTACACCTCCGGCAGCACCGGCGACCCCAAGGGCGTGACCCTGACCCACGCGAATCTGCTCGCCAACATCCGTGCGATGGGCAAGGCAGCCGAGGTCTCCACCTCCGACGTCTTCGTCAGCTGGCTGCCGCTCTACCACGACATGGGCCTGATCGGCGCCTGGTTGTCCGGCCTGTACTTCGGGGTGCCGCTGGCGGTGATGTCCCCGCTGGAGTTCCTCGCCCGCCCGGCGCAGTGGCTGTGGGCGATCCACACCCACCGCGGCACCCTGTCGGCGGCTCCGAACTTCGCCTACGAGTTGTGCCTGCGCCGAATCGCCGACGCCGACGTCGAGGGGCTCGACCTCGGCTCGCTGCGCATGCTGTTCAACGGCGCCGAAGCCGTGAACGCGGACACCGTGATCCGGTTCGGCGAGCGGTTCGCCGCCTACGGACTCCGCCGCGAGTCCCTGGCCCCGGTCTACGGGCTGGCCGAAGCATGTGTCGGCCTCACCTTCCCGCCCGTGGGACGGGGACCGGTGATCGATTCGGTCGCCCGCGAACGTTTCCTGCGCACCGGCCGGGCGGCCCCCGCCACCGACGAGGACCCGAACCCGCTGCGCTTCGTCGCCTGCGGCCGGCCGATCCCGGATCACCGGATCCGGGTGGTCGACTCAGCTGCGAACGTGCTCGGCGACCGGCGCGAGGGCCGGATCGAGTTCCGCGGCCCCTCGGCCACCGCGGGGTACTTCCGCAACCCGCAGGCGACCAAGGCGCTGTCCCGGCACGGCTGGCTCGACACCGGCGACCTCGGCTATCTCGACGACGGCGAACTCTACGTCACCGGCCGCATCAAGGACCTCGTCATCCGCGCGGGCCGCAACCTGCACCCGGAGGAGCTCGAGCGGGCGGTGGGCGAGATCCCGGGACTCCGGAAGGGCTGCGTGGCGGTCTTCGCGACCTCCGCGCAGACCGCCGGCACCGAACGCCTGGTCGTGCTGGCCGAGACGCGCGAGACCGAGACAGCCACCCTGGACCGGCTCCGGGAGCGCATCGTCAGGGTCTCCGTGGATCTGCTCGGAACACCGCCGGACGACATCGTGCTCGCCCCACCCGGAACGGTGCGCAAGACCTCGAGCGGCAAGATCCGGCGTTCCGCCACCCGGCAACGCTACGAGCAGGGCGACGTGCGAGCCCGTCCCCGGCCGGTGTGGTGGCAGCTGACCCGCTTCGCGGTCCGCGGCGCGATCCCGAGCCTGCGGCGGGCGGCGCAGCTCGTCCGGACCGGTGCGTTCGCCCTGTGGTGCTGGTCGATGGTTCTCGCGGTCGGCCTGCCGACCCTGATCGCCATGGCGGTGCTGCCCCGCCTCCCGGCGCGCCGCGCGGCCGCGCGCAGGGCCGCCCGCGGTCTCGCCCGCCTGACCCGCACCCCGGTGACCGCGCAAGGGGCCGAGCATCTCGTGCGGCTGCCGAACTGCGTAGTGGTCGCCAACCACGCCAGCTTCCTCGACGGCATCGCGTTGTCGACGATCCTGCCGGGCCGCTACACGTTCGTGGCCGGGGAGGTCTTCGAGCGCAAGCCGTTCATCGGTTTCCTCCTGCGGCGGATCGGTACGCGGTTCGTCGAACGGACCGAACGTGAGCAGAGCGTGGCCGACGCCGATCGGCTGGTCGAGGAGGCACGCGCCGGGGGCCGCCTGGTGGTGTTCCCCGAAGGCGCGCTGTCGCCGGTGCCCGGGCTCCGGTCCTTCCACCTGGGTGCGTTCGTGATCGCCGCACGGGCGGGTCTTCCGGTGGTCCCCGTCGCGATCACCGGCACCCGCGCGATGATGTGGCCCGATCACGGCAGGATCATCCACCGCGGAGCGATCCACCTCGTCGTCGGCGAGCCGATCCTCCCGTCCGGAGACGGCTGGGACGCGGCCGTCGCGCTGGAGCGCGCAGCGCGGGCCGTGATCGCCGAACACTGCGGAGAGCCCGACAGCGGCCGCTGAGGAGGCCCGACCGCTAGAGCAGCTTGGACAGGAACGACTGGGTTCGTTCGTGCTGCGGATTGCGCAGCAGTTCCCTGGGAGCACCGGCTTCGACGACCACGCCGCCGTCCATGAACACCAGTTGGTCGGCGACCTCGCGGGCGAAGCCCATCTCGTGGGTGACCACCATCATCGTCATCCCGCCGGCGGCGAGGTCCCGCATCACCGCGAGAACCTCGCCGACGAGCTCGGGGTCCAGGGCGGAGGTGGGCTCGTCGAAGAGCATGAGCTTCGGCTCCATGGCCAGGGCGCGGGCGATGGCCACGCGCTGCTGCTGGCCGCCGGAGAGCTGGGCCGGGTAGGCGTCGGCCTTGGCCGCGAGCCCGACCTTGTCGAGCAGTTCCCGCCCCAGCGCGACGGCGTCGGCGCGGCGCATCTTCTTCACCAGCATCGGCGCCTCGATGACGTTCTCGAGGGCCGTGCGGTGCGGAAACAGGTTGAAGTGCTGGAACACCATGCCGATCTCGCGGCGCTGCTTGGCCGCCGCCCGCGGGCTCAGCTCGTAGAGCTTGCCCCCGCGTTCGGCGTAGCCGACGAAATGGCCGTCAACGTGCAGGCGGCCGGCGTCGATGTTCTCGAGGTGGTTGATGCAGCGCAGGAAGGTGGACTTACCGGAGCCGGAGGGCCCGATCAGGCATGCCACGGTGCCGTCGGGCACGTCGAGCGACATGCCGTTGAGCACCCGCAGGGCACCGTAGCTCTTGTAGACCCGGTCGGCCTGGACCATCGGTGTCATCGGCGTTCTCCTCCGGGGATGTCGGGTGCCTGCGCCGCGCCGGGCTCGACGGGGACGGGCTTGCCCTGCGCGTCGGCGAGAGCCTGCAACTGCCGCGCGGTGAGCTGGCGGCTCAGGCCCTTCGAGTAGTGCCGTTCCAGGAAGTACTGGCCCACCATGAGCAGGCTCGTGATGGCCAGGTACCACGTGGCGGCGACCAGCAGCAGCGGGATGGGCTGGAAGTTGGCGCCGGAGATGTCCCGGGCGCGGCCGTAGAGCTCGAGGCTGTACGGCACCGCCGCGACCAGCGAGGTGGTCTTGAGCATGCTGATGAGCTCGTTGCCCGTCGGCGGAATGATCACCCGCATCGCCTGCGGCAGGACGGTGCGGCGGATGGTCTGCGACCACGACATGCCGAGCGCCACCGAGGCCTCCGTCTGGCCTTCGGGGACCGAGCCGATCCCGGCGCGCACGATCTCGGCCATGTAGGCGGCCTCGTTCAGCCCGAGGCCGATCACGGCGAACAGGAAGGCGGCGTTGATGCCCTGCAGGTCGATGTGCACGAACTGGTGCACGAACGGGATGCCGAGGTCGAGCTGCTTGTAGATCGAGGGGAACAGACCCCAGAACACCAGCTGCACGTAGACGGGGGTGCCGCGGAAGATCCACAGATACACCCACGAGACGGTCTTGAGCACCGGGTTCGGTGACAGGCGCATGACCGCGAGGAGCACGCCGAGGAGCACGGCGAGCAGCATCGCCAGCACGGTCAGCTGCACGGTCTTCCAGGCCGCCTCGGTGATGCGGCGGTCGAACAGGTACTGCGCGTACACGTCCCAGCGGTACGCCTCGTTGGTGGCGGCGCCGTAGAGGAACAGCGCCAGCAGCACGGCGACGACGATGCCGGCGATCCAGCGGCCGGGCCGGCGCAGCGGCACGGCCTTGATGGTTTCCGGTTCGGTCTGCGGTTCCGGTCCGGTGACGGATGTCGAGCGGTCGCTCATCGCACCCCTTTCGCTCAGCTCGTCGCCGCGTTGATCTGCGCGGTGTCGATGGTTCCTTCTTCCATGCCCCACCGCTGCGCGATGCGCGCGTAGACGCCGGAGTCGATGAGGTGCTGCATCGCCTGCTGCAGCACGGGTCCGAGGGGCGAGCCCTTCGCGACGACGAAGCCGTAGGGGGCGGCGTCGAACACGGCTCCGGCGGTTTCGAGCCGGCCGTCGCTACGGGCGATTGCGTACGCGGTGATCGGCGAGTCGGCCGAGAGGGCGTCGACACGGCCGAGGATGAGGGCGTTGGTGGCCTCGTCCTGGCTGTCGTACTTGACCTTGTCGATCGGCGGTTTGCCGGCGGCGACGCACGCCTCGCTCTTGGCGGGCACCTCGTCGATGTCCTCGTAGGTGGTGGTCTGCACCGCGACCCGCAACCCGCAGGCGTTGTCGGGGTCGACGTCGTCGCCGACGCGCTGGGCCCATTGCACGCCGGCGCTGTAGTAGGTGACGAAGTCGACGGACTGTTCGCGTTCCTCGGTGTCGGTGAACGACGACGAACCCATGTCGAACGTGCCGGCCTGGACTGCGGGGATGATGCGGTCGAAGTCGGATTCGCTGAACACCGGACGGACGCCGAGGACGTCGCCGAGGGCGTCGACGAGTTCGACCGCGAAACCGACGATGCGCCCGTCGTCGTCCTTGAACTCGTTCGGGGCGTACGGCACGTTGACGCCCACCTTCAGCTCGCCGGTCGCCGCGACGGGCGCCGGCAGCTGGTCGGCGATCGCCTCGACCCGTTCGGCGCCGACCGGTTCGCCGGGCGGCACGGTCGACTCGGTGTTGACGACGCAGCCGGACAGGACCGCGGCCGTCAGCAACGTCCCGAGCAGCCCCGCGACGAGGCGTCGGCGGCCGGTCGGTCCGGTAGGTGCTGGTTCGTCCACAACCGCACAGTATCCATCGGCGGGCCCGGATTACGGAATCCGCCCCGGACGGCCCTCGGTGTCGACGGCCGCACCTGCCTACCGGTCGCCGGCGGCGACCGGTATGTAGTTGCCGACGTCGGCGACGACGCCGAGCTCAAGCCGGAACGCGGCCGGGTCGAACCCCCGGCGTGCGTGGCTCTCCTGCAGGGCCGCCCGGGCCCGCTGCAGTGCCGGGTGGTGCGCCCAGCGCACCACGGTGACGATGTTGTATTCGCTCGGGCCGGAGCACAGTTCGACGACGTCGTCGCCGTGGAACCCGGGCTGGGTACGCAGCTCGCGGTGCGTCTCGTGGACCGCGGCGAGGAAGGTCTCCCGTGCGGCCGCAGGCACGGAGAACTTGTCGATGCGCAGGATCTCGGTCGTCATGGCGGCCACGGTAGGACCTCGAGCCGACTCGAGGTCAAGAGCTGCGAGCTCAGCGGCGACGAGTGCGGGCGACGACGGCCTCGGTGAATTCGGCGGTCGAAGCGAGTCCGCCGAGATCCGCGGTGGCCACGCCCGCCTCGACGGTCGCGTCGACGGCGTGCTGGATCCGGCGGGCCGCGGCGGCGAACTCCGGCAGGTCGTGGGCGGTGCCGAGCCGGTCGAGGAGCATCGCGGCGGACAGGATCAGTGCCGTGGGATTGGCGCGGTTGCGGCCGGCGATGTCCGGGGCGGCGCCGTGTGCGGCCTGCGCCATGGCCTGGGTGTCGGATGCGTTGATCGACGCCGCGGTGCCGAGCGAGCCGGACAGTTCGCCCGCGAGGTCGGAGAGGATGTCGCCGAACATGTTCTCGGTGACGACGACGTCGTAGTCGCCACCGTGGCGGACGAGGTGGGCGGCCATGGCGTCGACGTGCTCGTCGTCCACCGTCACCGACGGATACTGTGCGCCGATCTCGCGGCAGACGTCCCGGAACAGGCCGGTGGTCAGGGACAGGACGTTGGCCTTGTGCACGATCGTGACGCGGCGGCGGCGACGGGTGGCGAGCCGGAAGGCCGTGTGGGCGATGCGTTCGCAGGCCGCCCGGGTGACGACGCCGACGGCGAGCGCGACGTCGGGGGTGGGCATGAATTCGCCGCTGCCGACGACCATGTTGCGGTCCGCGTAGAGCCCCTCGGTGTTCTCCCGCACGATGACGAGATCCATGCGCGGGGACACGGCGCGGACACCGGGCAGGGCGCGGGCGGGACGGATGTTGGCGTACAGATCGAACCGCTTGCGGATCTGTCCGCCCGGGGTGAGCTGCGCGCGGAACGGGTCGGGATAGGCGGCGCTGTCGTGCGGTCCGAGGATCCACGAGTTCAGGCCCGCGAGTGCGTCGAGGGTGGATTCGGGGGTGGGTGTGCCGTGGGTGGCGATCGCATCGGCGCCGAGCGGCAGCGGCACCCAGTCGATCTCCGGGCCGTGCACGGCGGCGACGGCGGCGTCGACCACCCGGCGGGCGGCCGGGACGATCTCGTGACCGATCCCGTCTCCTTCGAGCAGTCCGATGCGGTGCGGGGCGGGGATTGCGACGGCGTCGGTCATGCGGCAATCATTACCCACCATGGTGCAGTCGGTGGAACTGCTCCTCGACGACCGTCTGGATCAGGCGGTCCGCGAGGAATGGTCGCGGTTGCTGGACGTGGGACTGTCCAGTCAGGCCCGCAATCGGTCCGAGTCGAACCGCCCGCACATCACGCTCGCGGTCGCCGCGTCGATTCCGCCGGGCGTGGAAGGGGCGATGCGGGAGCAGATCACGGGCGAGCCGTTGCCGGTGCGGCTCGG